>NZ_JBHMCY010000004.1:14714-174038 GCF_042430725.1 Streptomyces cinereospinus
GGCCGGCCCTCGGAGCGGAGCCGGCGCCAGGGCCGGCCCTCGGAGCGGAGCCGGTGCCGGAGCCGGCCCTCGGAGCGGAGCCGGTGCCGGAGCCGGCCCTCGGAGCGGAGCCGGCGCCAGGGCCGGCCCTCGGAGCGGAGCCGGTGCCGGAGCCGGCCCTCGGAGCGGAGCCGCAGAGGAGCGGTCACGGTGAGGAAGCCCGACGAGGGGCCGCCGACGTGACGGATACCTCGGCCTGAGGTGGGCCCCGGCATGCGGGGAGTCATGAGCGGGGCCTCCGGCGTGACGCCGGAGGCCCCTCCTCACTCCCCCCGGCTCAGAACAGCCGGTAACCGTGTCCGAAACCGGCCGTCGGCTCATCAACTCCTCGAACCGAGCCGTTCGTTCGGGTCGATGAGCCGGGTACCCCCGCCGCGCGTTCCCTACCTGCCGGTCTGCCGGCGCGCCGCCCCCCTCCGGCAGCGCGCCGCAGCCCCGGCCGCCCTCGTCGCCGTACGGCGGTACCGCACGACCATGCCGTACGGAGGGCTTGACCCACTGTGACCTGCGGCGCGAGCCGGATGTGAGGGGACTTCAGGACTGTCACCCGGATAGGTGACGCACCGTCAGATGTGCACGCCGCCCGCGCCCGCCTCCGCGTTCACGCCGCGCTTGGTCAGCAGGGCGACCAGCACCGCCACCGCCGCGACCCCGGCCGCGACCAGCGACGCCAGGCTCATGCCGGAGATGAAGGTGTCGTGGGCGACGTCCGTGATCTTCGCGGCGATGGCGTCCGGCGTGCCCGGCGGCACCGGGGCGGCACCCTGCTGGACCGCCTCGGCGGCCTGCGCCTCCTGCGCCGGGGTCAGCGGCGGAAGACCCGCGTCCGCCCAGTTGCCCGCCAGGTCGCCGTCCACCTTGGAGGCCATCACACCGCCCAGGACGGCCGTGCCGAGGCTGCCGCCGATCTGCATCGCCGCCTGCTGGAGGCCGCCGGCCACACCGGACAGCTCCATCGGCGCGTTGCCGACGATGACCTCGGTCGCGCCGACCATGACCGGCGCGAGGCCGAGGCCGAGCAGGGCGAACCAGAGCGACATGACGCCGCTGCCGGTGTCCTTCTCCAGCGTGGACATGCCGTACATGGCGAGCGCGGTGCACGCCATGCCGAGGGACAGCGGCAGCCGCGGGCCGAACTTGGTGATCATCACGCCGGCGAGCGGCGAGCCGACGATCATCATGCCGGTGAGCGGCAGCAGGTGCAGACCGGCGTCGATCGGACTCATGCCGTGCACGTTCTGGAGGTAGAACGTGACGAAGAACAGGCCGCCCATGAACGCGATGGCCATGAGGACCATGAGGACGACACCCGCGGAGAGCGGGATCGAACGGAACAGGGCGAGCGGGATCAAGGGCTCGCGGACCCGCTGCTGCCAGACGGCGAAGAACACGAAGCCCAGGACCGAGACGGCTATGAAGGTCCACGTCCGGCCGTCGCCCCAGCCCCACGCGGGCGCCTTGATGAGGGCCCAGACCAGGCAGAACATCGCGCCCGACAGCAGGGCGATGCCGAGCACGTCGAAGGAGCGCGGCGCGTTCTGCGCGCGGTGGTCGATGAGGATCAGCGCGCCGAGGACCAGGGCGAGCACACCGACGGGGACGTTGATGAAGAACACCGACTGCCAGCTGACGTGCTCGACCAGCACACCGCCGAGGATCGGGCCGCCCGCGGTGGAGGCGCCGATGACCATGCCCCAGATGCCGATCGCCATGTTGAGCTTCTCGGCCGGGAAGCTGGCCCGCAGCAGGCCGAGCGCGGCCGGCATCAGCAGGGCGCCGAAGAGGCCCTGGAAGACCCGGAAGACGATGACCGCGGCGATGCTGTCGGACAGGCCGATGGCCCCCGAGGCGGCGGCGAAGCCGACCACGCCGATCAGGAAGGTCTGCCGGTGGCCGAAGCGGTCGCCGAGCTTGCCCGCGGTGATCAGGGAGACCGCGAGGGCCAGGAAGTAGGCGTTGGTGATCCACTGGACCTCGGCCCAGGTGGCCTTGAGGTCGGTGGCGATGGCGGGGTTGGCGATGGCCACGATGGTGCCGTCGAGGGCCACCATCATGACGCCCACGGCGACGGTGATGAGGGTGAGCCAGGGATGGCCGCGCAGGCCCTTGACCGGCGTCGGGTCCGACGAGGCGGCGGGCGTGCCGTCCCCCGGCCCCGTCGTGTCGATGGTGGTCTGACTAGTCATGCGTTCGAGGCTAGTGACAGCCACTGACAGTTGACAAACCAATTCACTAGTCGGTAACTGTCACGACATTCAGGCCTTGCCTGACCAGGCGGAACGGCGCGCAGGAGTGGCTCATGGACACGCTCGGCACCACGGGGGCAGGGCCGCGCCCGGGCCTGCGCGAACGCAAGAAGCAGCGCACCCGGGACGCGCTGCTGCGCGCGGCCGTGGAACTGTTCACCACCCGCGGCTACGACCGCACCACCGTGGACGAGATCGCCGCCGCCGTCGACGTCTCCCAGCGCACCTTCTTCCGTCACTTCTCCGGCAAGGAGGAGGCCGCCCTCGCCCTGGAGGCGATGACGGTGGCGCACTTCGTGGAGATGGTGCGCGCCCGTCCCGCGCACGAGCCGCCGATGGCGGCGCTGAGCCGGGCGGTGCTGGACGGCTGGGACCGGATCAGCGAGGTCATCGAGGCGGTCGCACCGGTCGAGGTGTACGTGCGGATGTACCGGGTGATCGAGTCGACGCCCGTCCTGCTCGCCGCGCACCTGCGCCGGTCGGCGGAGACGGAGGAGCAGATCGCGCGGCTGATCGCCGAGCGGGAGGGCCTGGACGTGGACACCGATCCCCGGCCGCGGGTGGCGGTGGCGGTCTTCAGCGGGGTGCTGCGGGTCACCGAACGGCTGTGGGGCGCGCAGCCGGACGCCGGCCTGGAGGCGATGCGCGCGTTGACGAGCGCGTACCTCGATCAGGTGGGACCGGCGCTGGCGGGCGACTGGCGGAGCCGCTGAGCGGGGCGCCGGCCGGCGGGCGGGACGGGCCGGTGAGACGGGGCGCGGCGCGGTCGTCCCCCGGTGCGATCAGGTGACCTTCCTCAAACGTGATCCGCGACACACCGGTCACGTGAGATCCTTCCGTTCTCCTAATGTGTCCTCCCAGTGACTTCCTTCGACACCTCCCCCTCGCTCAACGTCTGGCGCGCCCTGCTCGCGCTGGCCGTGGTGTTCGTGATGCTGGCGACCACCGGCTGGACCGCCCTGCGCAACCACCGGTCGGCCGGCCCGCTCCAGGCCTCCCGCTCGGCCTGGGAGCACGGCCGCGTCGCCGGGCAGCGGCTGCCGGCCCCGGACGCCGCACCCGCCCGGCTCGCCGCCTTCTTCGCCTCGCTCACCAAGGGGCAGCGCGCCCTGCTGGCCCGCCGCTATCCGCTGGCGGTCGGCAACATGAACGGCGCCCCCGTCCGGCTGCGCTACCTGGCCAACCGCATCGCCCTCGGCCAGGCCCGCGCCATCGAGCGCGACCGCACGGCCGACGACCGGCTCAGTCCCGCCGGGCAGCACGAGGCGGGCCGCCGTATGCACCGCTTCGCCTCGCTGATGCGCGCCGACCGGCACATCCTCGCCTTCGACCCGGACGGCGCGGGCCGGGTCGCCGAGGTCTTCGGCGACCTGGACCGGGCCGAGCGGGTCTCGGTGGTCATCCCCGGCGCCGACACCGACCTGCTCACCTTCCAGCGCACCCACCGCCGCTACGCCGCTCCGGTCGGCATGGCGAAGTCCCTGCACGCCGCCGAGCGCGCCGCCGCCCCCGCGACGCGCACGGCCGTGATCGCCTGGGCCGACTACACCGCGCCCAGCGGCCTCGGCGTGGAGTCGGCCACCGCGATGCGCGCCGAGGACGGCGCGGTCCGGCTGGACGCGCTGGTGCGCGCGCTGCCCGGGGACGCGCCGGTGTCGCTGTTCTGCCACAGCTACGGCTCCGTGGTCTGCGGCGTCGCCGCCCCCGCGCTGCCCGGCCGGGTGGCCGACATGGCGGTGGCCGGCAGCCCCGGCATGCGCGTCGCCACCGCCTCGCAGCTGCGCACCTCCGCCCGGGTCTGGGCGATGCGGGACGCCGACGACTGGATCCAGGACGTGCCCTACCTGGAGTTCGGCGGGCTGGGGCACGGCGCCGACCCGGTCTCCACGGCGTTCGGGGCGCGTGTGCTGTCGGCGCGCGGCGCGCACGGGCACGCCGGCTACTTCGAACCGGGCACGGGCAGCCTCGCCAACTTCGCCGCGATCGGGGTTGGCGCGTACCGCGCGGTGGACTGCGCCGACGACACCGGCACGTGCCGGGTGGGTTTGTCCGGCGCGACGGCGGCCGGACGCGCGTAGAGGCGCAGGAACTGCGGTGCGTGCGGGGAGGGGACGAAAGAGCGCGTGCCGCATACGATGAGCCGCATGGGTGACGTACTGGCCGGATTTCATGCCGCCTGGGAGTTCGAGTCCGACTCCGTGCTCATCCGCTACGAACGGGGGATTCGAGCACCTAAGCTGCTCCAGGCGCTCGGCGAGCGGCGGGTGCCGCTGGCCGCGCTGCAAGGGGTGACGCTCTCCCCCGGGCGGCGCGGGACCGTCGTGCTGCGCGCGGAGCCGCGGCCGGGGGCGGATCCGCTGATCGAGGCGGCGGCCGGACAGCTGAAGGAGAGCAGCGACCCCTACCGGCTGGTGCTGCCCGCCGAGCGGGAGACGCTGGCCGAGTACTACGCCGAGGAGCTGCGGGCCCAGCTGGCCGGACCGGGGCCGGCGGACCGGCGTCTCGTGCCGGCGCCCGCTCCGCCGTTGCAGTTCAAGGCGTACGACGGGAAGGCCTCGTTCGACGGGTCGTCGGTGGCGTTCCGGTGGTTCTGGACGGGGGCGTCGTCGGCGAAGTGGAAGGCCGGGGACCAGACGTTCGCCGTCGAGGAGCTGAGCGGGGTGGAGTGGCGGTCGCCGGAGGTGTTCGAGGGGCATCTGCGGCTGCTGCGGCGGGACGCCGGGGAGCGGCCGGCGCAGGCCGACCAGGATCCGGCGGCGGTGGTCTTCGGGCTGGGGTACGGGCCGGTGCACGAGTCGTTGCCGTTCGCGGCGGCGGTGCTGGACGCGGTGCGGGTGCGGTCCGCGGGGGCGGTGGTGCCGGTGGCTGCCGCTCCGCGACGGGATCCGGCGGATGTCGCGGAGCGGATTCGGCACCTCGGGGAGTTGCACCGGGCCGGGCTGGTCACCGATGAGGAGTTCTCCGTGAAGAAGGCCGAGCTGCTGGCCGAGCTGTAGCGGCTGCCGGGCTGTGCTGCCGGGGCGCGGGGACGGGGGCGGGCCGGGGGAGGCCTGTCGCGCAGTTCCCCCCGCCCCCGAGGTGGAACGCGGTCCCAGCGTTGCCTGCGTCCTGCCGGGGCGGGGCGCGGGGACGGGGGCGGGCCGGTGGAGGCCTGTCGCGCAGTTCCCCCCGCCCCCGAGGTGGAACGCGGTCCCAGCGTTGCCTGCGTCCTGCCGGGGCGGGGCGCGGGGACGGGGGCGGGCCGGTGGAGGCCTGTCGCGCAGTTCCCCGCACCCCCGAGGTGGGACGCGGTCCCGGCGTTGCGGACTCACTCCCGGCCCGGCGACGAACTGGGGCGGGGGCGGGCCGGGGGCCCCGCGCCCCCGAGGTGGGACGCGGGCCCGGCGTTGCGGGGTTACTCCCGGCCGGCCGACGTGAAGGTCATGTCGGCGTAGCGGTCGCCCGCCACCTTCGATGCCACCGGTTCCAGCAGGGCGAGGTCGTCCGGTGTCAGCGTGATCCGGGTGGCCGCCGTGTTCTCCTCGACGCGGCCCGGCCTGCGCGTGCCGGGGATCGGGACGACCGGGAGGCCGTGGACGGCCGCCTGCTGGTGGACCCAGGCCAGGGCGATCTGCCCGGGCGAGGCGCCGTGCGCCTCGGCGACCGCGCGGACCGGTGCCAGCAGCGCCGCGTTGGCCGTGGCGTTGGCGCCGGTGAACCGGGGCTGCCCGCGGCGGAAGTCGTCGGCGGTGAGGTCCCGCTCGGCGTCGACGAAGGACCCGGTGAGGAAGCCGCGGCCGAGCGGCGAGTACGGGACCAGGGTGACGCCCAGCTCCCGGGCGGCCGGTACGACCTTCGCCTCGATGTCCCGGCTGAACAGCGACCACTCCGACTGCACGGCGGCCACGGGGTGCACGGCGTGCGCGGCGCGCAGCTCCGCGGCGGTGACCTCGCTCAGGCCCAGCTGCTTGACCTTGCCCTCGCGGACCAGCTCGGACATCACACCGACCGTCTCCTCGATCGGCACGTTCACATCCCGGCGGTGCATGTAGTAGAGGTCGATCACGTCCACGCCGAGCCGCTCCAGGCTCGCCTCGACGGCCTGGCGGATGTACGGCGGGTCGTTGCGGATGACCCGGCGGGTCGAGTCGTCCGGCGGGATCGACAGGGCGAACTTGGTCGCGATCACGACCTCGTCGCGGTGCGCCGCGAAGAACGGCGCGAGGAACCGCTCGTTCTCGCCCGCGCCGTACGCGTCCGCCGTGTCGTACAGCGTGACGCCCAGCTCCAGCGCCCGCTCCAGCGCCGCCCGGGACTCGCCGGCGTCGGAGGGGCCGTAGGCGAAGCTCATGCCCATGCAGCCGAGGCCCTGCACACCGACCTCGGGACCGCCGGCGCCGAGCCGTGCCGTCGGGATCGTGCGGTGGTCGTTCATCGGGTTCCTTCCCCTTCGTGCGCGGCGAGCGCGCGGCCGTCGCCGGCGTATGAGCTGATCTTGCGGTCGAGCACGTCGAGCGTGTCCTGGAGCTCGGCGACGCGCTCCAGCACCTCCCGGCGGGTGGTCTCCAGCAGCTCGCGGCGTTCCGCGAAGGTGCCGTCGCCCTCGCGCACCAGCTCGGCGTACCGCACCATGTCGGCGACCGGCATGCCGGTCAGCCGGAGCTTGCCGACGAGGTCCAGCCAGTCCAGGTCGCGGTTGCTGTAGCGGCGCTGGCCGGTGTGCGACCGGTCGATGTGGGACATCAGGCCGATCCGCTCGTACCAGCGCAGGGTGTGCGCCGACAGGCCGGTGAAGGCGGCGACCTCGCTGATCGTGTAGCGGTCGTGACCGTCGGGGCGCGGGGGCCGGCGGGGCGGGGCGGAGCAGATGTCGGTGCGGGTGAGGGCCTCCTCGCGGGCCTCTTCGTGAGCCTTTTCGCGGGCCTCTTCGTGGGACTTCTCGCGGGCCTCTTCGGTGGCTGCTGCCGTGGTCTGCATCACCGTCATGCGCTCCACGCTATGACCTTGGAGTGCGCTCAAGGCAAACATGGCCGGAAAGCGCCGCCGGGCCCCGGCGCGGGCCGGGGACCCCTTCCTGCGGCCGCCGCCGTGAGCGGGACTAAGGTCGGGGCATGTCCTTGCAGAGCTTGGCGTTGATCGACAGCTGGCCGGTGCCCACCGCTGCGGCGGGGGTGGTACGGGCCGACGGAACGGTGCTGGGGGTGGCCGGGCCGGCCGGGCGGCGGTTCCCGCTGGCCTCGGTGACCAAGCCGCTGGCCGCGTACGCCGTGCTGGTCGCCCACGAGGAGGGCGCGGCCGAGTTCGACGAGCCGGCCGGCCCGCCCGGGTCGACGGTGCGTCACCTGCTGGCGCACACCTCGGGGCTGGCCTTCGACGAGCACCGGGCGACGGCGCCGCCCGGCGAGCGGCGGCTGTACTCCAACGCCGGGTTCGAGCAGCTCGGGGACCATGTCGCCAAGGCGACGGACATCCCGTTCGCCGAGTACCTGCGGCAGGCGGTGCTGGAGCCGCTGGGGATGACGTCCACCACCCTGGAGGGCTCGCCCGCGAAGGACGGGGTGTCGACGGTGGAGGACCTGCTGCGGTTCGCCGCCGAGGTCCAGGCGCCGCGGCTGCTCGACCCGCGCACGGTCGCCGAGGCGATGAGCGTGCAGTACCCGGGCACCAAGGGCGTGCTCCCCGGGTACGGCCACCAGAACCCCAACGACTGGGGGCTCGGCTTCGAGATCCGCGCCGCCAAGTCGCCGCACTGGACGGGCGGCTCGTCGTCACCGCGGACGTTCGGCCACTTCGGGCAGTCCGGTACGTTCCTCTGGGTCGACCCGGACGCGGGACTGGCCTGCGTCGCGCTGGCGGACCGGGCGTTCGGGCCCTGGGCGGTCGAGGCGTGGCCGGCGTTCACGGACGCGGTGCTGGCGGAGGCCCGGACGGCCTGACGGCGGCCGTCAGGCCCTCTCCCGCATCTCCCGCATCTCCCACATCAGCAGCTCCGCCGGTGTCACCCCCACCGCCTCCGCGCCCTGCGGGTCGGTGAGGCGGGCCGCGTCACCGGGGCCCAGGCGCTCGGCGCCCAGGGCGACGTCGCCGCGCACCACGTGGACGTAGACGTACGGGGCGTCGGGGACGGCCGTGCGTTCGCCCGGCGCCAGACGGCGCACGTGCAGCATGGCGCCGGCCTCCGGGACGGCGTACGGCGTCGCGTCCGCGATGCCGGGCACGATCTCGTACGCCGGGTCGCCGCCCGGTGCGAGCGGGGCCAGCCACATCTGCACGAAGGTCAGGGGCCGGTCGCCGTCGTTGCGTTCCACGTGGCGGACGCCGGACGCGGCGCTCAGGCGCTGCACGTCCCCGGCGCGGACGAGCGTCTCGTGCCCCGCCGAGTCGCGGTGCGTCAGCTCGCCCTCGGCGACCCAGGTGACGATCTCGGTGTGGCTGTGCGGGTGCTCGGCGAAACCGGCGCCGGGGGCCAGGCGCTCCTCGTTGCAGGCGATCAGGGCACCGAAGCGCAGGTTGCCGGGATCGTAGTGGGGGCCGAAGGAGAAGGCGTGCCGCGACTCGATGCCGGCCTCCGGGTCGCCTCCGGGGTAGCGCTCAGCGGCGCGCCGTACGTCCATCACGCACCCCACCGTAGACCCGCCCGCACCGGCCGGTGACCGCGTCGCCCACCACCGCCGCGCCCCGTCGCCTCCCGTGCCGTCCCGGGGCGCCGCCGAGGCGGCGCCGTTGCCCGCCGCCCCCGGCCGCGGGCCGCCCGCGGCGGTGCGCCCGCCCGCCCGCCGACCGGCTCCGACCAGCCCCGGCGGGGCCCTCACCGCCACCCGGCGACACGTGTCCGCGTCCGGATAAGGCAGTCTTGTCCCCGTGCCCGAACCAGAAACCCGCCTCGCCCGTACCGCCTCGCACGGCGTCCATCCGCACTCCGCGACCCTGAAGCGGCTGGAGAAGTCCTCCGGCAGTCTCGCCGCCCAGGCCATCGCGCGGATGGACGAGACGCTGCCGTGGTACCGGGCCATGCCGCCGGAGAACCGTTCCTGGATCGGGCTGGTCGCGCAGGCCGGTATCGCCGCGTTCACGGAGTGGTTCCGGCGCCCGGACGCCCCGCAGGCGATCTCCACGGACGTCTTCGGGACCGCCCCCCGCGAGCTGACCAGGGCGATCACCCTGCGGCAGACCGTCGAGCTGGTGCGCACCACCATCGAGGTCATGGAGAGCGCGATCGACGAGGTCGCCGCCCCCGGCGACGAGGGCACCCTGCGCGAGGCGCTCCTCGTGTACGCGCGGGAGATCGCCTTCGCCACCGCCCAGGTCTACGCCCAGGCCGCCGAGGCGCGGGGCGCCTGGGACGCGCGGCTGGAGTCGCTGGTCGTGAACGCGGTGCTGAGCGGGGAGGCCGACGAGGGCGCGGTGTCGCGGGCGGCGGCGCTGGGCTGGAACGCGCCGGAGCACGTGTGCGTGGTGCTGGGCACGGCCCCCGACGGCGACTCCGAACTCACCGTGGACGCCATCCGGCGCGCGGCACGCCATGCCAAGCTCCAGGTGCTGACGGGTGTGCTCGGGGACCGGCTGGTCGTCATCGCGGGCGGCAGCGACAGTCCGCTCGCCGTCGCCAAGTCGCTGATCGGCCCCTACGCCGCGGGTCCCGTCGTCGCCGGGCCGATCGTGCCGGACCTGCTGGCCGCGACCCGGTCCGCGCAGGCCGCCGCCGCGGGTCTGAAGGCGTGCTCCGCCTGGCAGGACGCGCCGCGGCCGGTGCTGGCGGACGACCTGCTGCCGGAGCGCGCGATCGCCGGGGACCCGAGCGCGCGCGAGCAACTGGTGGAGGAGATCTACAGACCGCTGGAGGAGGCGGGCTCCGCGCTCCTGGAGACGCTCAGCGTCTATCTCGAACAGGCGAGCAGCCTGGAAGGGGCCGCCCGGATGCTGTTCGTCCATCCCAACACCGTGCGCTACCGGCTCCGACGTGTGACTGACGTCACCGGCTGGTCACCCTCCGATGTACGGTCGGCTTTCACGCTGCGCATCGCCCTGATCCTGGGGCGTCTGGTCGACGGGGATCCCCAGCCCTAGTCTTTTGTCGGGGGCCCACAAAACCCCCTCCCGTTCTTCGTCCTTGTCCTCACGGGCGGCCGTGCCCGTAACCAAGAGAGAGTGTGAGAGTGCTCGTACTCGTCGCTCCCGGCCAGGGCGCTCAGACGCCCGGCTTCCTGACTCCCTGGCTCGAACTGCCCGGCGCCGCCGACCGCGTCGCCGCCTGGTCGGACGCCATCGGACTGGACCTCGCCCACTACGGCACGAAGGCCGACGCGGACGAGATCCGCGACACCGCGGTGGCGCAGCCGCTGCTCGTGGCCGCCGGTCTCCTCTCCGCCGCGGCACTGGGTGACATCTCCGAGATCGCGCCGGGCGCGGTCGCGGGCCACAGCGTCGGTGAGATCACCGCCGCCGCCTTCGCCGGCGTCCTCACCGACACCGCCGCGCTGCCCCTCGTCCGCAAGCGGGGCCTGGCCATGGCCGAGGCCGCCGCGGTCACCGAGACGGGGATGTCGGCGCTGCTCGGCGGCGACCCCGAGGTGACCGTGCCGCACCTGGAGAAGCTGGGCCTGACCCCGGCGAACGTCAACGGCGCCGGGCAGATCGTGGCCGCGGGCACGCTGGAGCAGCTCGCCGCGCTGGCCGAGGACAAGCCGGAGGGCGTGCGCAAGGTCGTCGCGCTGAAGGTGGCCGGGGCCTTCCACACCCACCACATGGCACCCGCGGTGGACAAGCTGGCCGCGGCCGCCCGGGAGCTGGCGCCCGCCGACCCGAAGACCGCCTACGTCTCCAACAAGGACGGCCGGGTCGTCGCCTCCGGCGCCGAGGTCGTCGAGCGGCTGGTCGGCCAGGTCGCCAACCCGGTCCGCTGGGACCTGTGCATGGCGACCTTCCAGGAGCTCGGTGCCACCGCGCTGCTGGAGGTGTGCCCCGGCGGTACCCTGACCGGTCTCGCCAAGCGCGCCCTGCCCGGTGTGCGGACGCTGGCCCTGAAGACCCCCGACGACCTCGACGCGGCCCGCGAGCTCATCGCCGAGCACGCCTGACGCCTGCACAAGCCCCCGAAGGAGCCGACTGCGACATGTCGAAGATCAAGCCCAGCAAGGGCGCCCCGTACGCGCGGATCCTCGGCGTGGGCGGCTACCGGCCCACCCGGGTCGTGCCGAACGAGGTGATCCTCGAGACGATCGACTCGTCCGACGAGTGGATCCGTTCGCGCTCCGGCATCGAGACCCGGCACTGGGCGAACGACGAGGAGACGGTCGCCGCGATGTCGGTCGAGGCCTCCGGCAAGGCGATCGCCGACGCCGGGATCTCCGCCGAGCAGATCGGCGCGGTGATCGTCTCGACCGTCACGCACTTCAGGCAGACCCCGGCCGTCGCCACGGAGATCGCCGACAAGCTGGGCACGGCGAAGGCCGCGGCCTTCGACATCTCGGCCGGCTGCGCGGGCTTCGGCTACGGCCTGACCCTCGCCAAGGGCCTGATCGTCGAGGGCAGCGCCGAGTACGTGCTGGTGATCGGCGTCGAGCGGCTGAGCGACCTGACCGACCTGGAGGACCGGGCGACGGCCTTCCTGTTCGGCGACGGGGCCGGCGCGGTCGTCGTCGGCCCGTCGAAGGTGCCCGCGATCGGCCCCACGGTCTGGGGCTCGGAGGGCGACAAGTCCGAGACCATCAGGCAGACCGTGCCGTGGACGGACTACCGGGCCGGCGAGGTCGAGCGGTTCCCCGCCATCACGCAGGAGGGCCAGGCGGTCTTCCGCTGGGCCGTGTTCGAGATGGCGAAGGTCGCTCAGCAGGCGCTGGACGCGGCCGGCATCAGCGCCGCCGACCTGGACGTCTTCATTCCGCACCAGGCCAACGAGCGGATCATCGACTCGATGGTGAAGACACTCAAGCTGCCGGAGTCCGTCACGGTCGCCCGTGACGTCCGCACCACCGGCAACACCTCAGCCGCCTCGATCCCGCTCGCGATGGAGCGGCTCCTGGCGACCGGCGAGGCGAAGAGCGGCGACACCGCGCTCGTCATCGGATTCGGGGCGGGTCTCGCGTACGCAGCGACGGTCGTTACTCTCCCCTAGGCACTCCGTGCCGGGCCCTCGCGGTCCGGCACGGGTCGCCGCACCGCCACACCCTCTGGAACACTACGAAGGAGCGCCTGACATGGCCGCCACTCAGGAAGAGATCGTCGCCGGTCTCGCGGAGATCGTGAACGAGATCGCCGGGATCCCCACCGAGGACGTCCAGCTGGACAAGTCCTTCACCGACGACCTGGACGTCGACTCGCTGTCCATGGTCGAGGTCGTCGTCGCCGCCGAAGAGCGCTTCGACGTGAAGATCCCGGACGACGACGTCAAGAACCTCAAGACCGTGGGCGACGCGACCGAGTACATCCTCAAGCACCAGTCCTGAGGCCCCTGGGCCGGATGCCCCGGCCCCGCCACCCGGCGGTGGCGCCGCCGAATCCTCGTATCCGTTGGAGAAAGAATTCCCGTGAGCCCGACCAATCGCACCGTGGTCGTCACCGGTATCGGCGCAACCACACCGCTGGGTGGCGACGCAGCCTCTACCTGGGAGGGCCTGGTCACCGGACGTTCCGGTGTCCGGCCCCTGGAGCAGGAGTGGGCCGCCGAGCAGGCGGTCCGGATCGCCGCACCGGTCGCGGTGGAGCCCACCGAGACCATCCCGCGGCCGCAGGCCCGCCGCCTGGACCGCTCGGCGCAGTTCGCGCTGATCGCGGCGCAGGAGGCCTGGGCCGACGCCGGTTTCACCGCCAAGGCCGGTGAGGGCGGCGAGGTCGACCCGGACCGGCTCGGCACCGTCATCGCCTCCGGCATCGGCGGGGTGACCACCCTGCTGGACCAGTACGACGTGCTCAAGGAGAAGGGCGTACGCCGCGTCTCCCCGCACACCGTCCCGATGCTGATGCCGAACAGCCCCTCCGCGAACGTGGGGCTGGCCGTGGGCGCCCGGGCGGGCGTGCACACCCCGGTCTCCGCGTGCGCGTCGGGCGCCGAGGCCATCGGCTACGCCATCGAGATGATCCGCTCCGGCCGCGCCGACGTCGTCGTCGCCGGTGGCACGGAGGCGGCGATCCACCCGCTGCCCATCGCCGCGTTCGGCAACATGATGGCGATGTCCAAGAACAACGACGACCCGCAGGGCGCGTCCCGTCCCTACGACGTGGCCCGGGACGGCTTCGTCCTCGGTGAGGGCGCCGGTGTCGTCGTCCTGGAGTCCGCCGAGCACGCCGCCGGGCGCGGTGCGCGGGTGTACGCCGAGGCGGTCGGGCAGGGCATCTCCGCCGACGCCCACGACATCGTGCAGCCCGAGCCCGAGGGCCGCGGCATCGCGCACGCCCTGCAGAACCTGCTCGACCGGACCGACCTGGACCCGGCCGAGATCGTGCACGTCAACGCGCACGCGACGTCGACGCCGGCCGGTGACATCGCCGAGCTGAAGGCGCTGCGGAAGGTGTTCGGTGACGACACCGACCACATCGCGGTGTCCGCGACGAAGTCGATGACCGGGCACCTGCTCGGCGGCGCGGGCGGTGTCGAGACGGTCGCGACCGTGCTCGCGCTGTACCACCGGGTGGCTCCGCCGACCATCAACGTCGAGAACCTCGACCCCGAGGCCGAGGCCCACGCGGACGTGGTGCGCGGCGAGGCGCGGAAGCTGCCCGTCGAGGGCCGTATCGCCGCCCTCAACGACTCGTTCGGGTTCGGTGGGCACAACGTGGTGCTGGCGTTCCGGACGGTGTGATCCCCGCCTCACGGCGATGGCCCGGACCCCTCGCGGGGGTTCGGGCCATCGCCGTTGCGCTTCGTGCGGTGCGCCGGGGGCGGGGCTGTGGGGGCCGGCCGCGCAGTTCCCCGCGTCCCCGGGGCGTCGCCCCCGCGGATGTCGCCGACCGAGGTGTTCAGACCACCTGGTGCAGCCAGCGGACCGGGGCTCCCTCGCCCGCGTACCTGAAGGGTTCCAGTTCGTCGTCCCAGGGCTTGCCCAGGAGCTTGGCGATCTCGGCCTCCAGGTCCGTCTCGCCCTGCCGGGCACGGACCAGGGCCGCGCGCAGACGGTCCTCGGGGATCAGGATGTCGCCGTGGATGCCGGTGACGGCGTGGAAGATGCCCAGGTCGGGGGTGCAGCTGTAGCGCTCGCCCTCGGCGCTGGGGCAGGGCTCGGCGGTGACCTCGAAGCGCAGCAGGTGCCAGCCGCGCAGCGCGGAGGCCAGCTTGGACGCCGTGCCGGGCTCACCCTGCCAGGAGAACTCCGAGCGCCAGGTGCCGGGCGCGGCCGGCTGCCGGATCCAGTCGAGGCTGACGCGCGTGCCGAGCACCCCGGCGACGGCCCACTCGACGTGCGGGCACAGCGCGCGCGGCGCGGAGTGCACGTACAGGACTCCACGTGTCGTCACCGGGACCTCCGGGCTGAGCGGGCGTGTTGCGGCTGGCAGGGCGTCGGTGGCCGGTCGGCCACGCTGATGGCGAGGCTACCGTGCGGCAGGGCGGGGAGTGTGACGTACCGTCGGTCCCACTGCCCGGAAACTCCCGCCATTCACCCGGGGGGACGCTTGTACGGGCGTGACCCGTCCCACAGCGCGCGGCCGGGAACCTTCGCGCGTTGTATGGAGGGGGCCAAGGAAAGCGAGCGAGGGGGCCGGCGGGCGATGCGGAAGACCGGACAGCGGGTGCGGACCGCGGTGGCCGTGCTCACGGCGGCCGTACTGGGACTGGCCGGCTGCGACGCCGTGGGCGGCGACGCGCCGGACGAGGCCGGCCTGGGCCGGCAGCGGGCCGAGGCGGCCCCGGCGGTGGTGTGGGACCGCAGTCCCGCCTCCGTCGCCGCCGTCGGCGACTCCATCACCCGCGGGTTCGACGCCTGCGGGGTGCTGACGGACTGTCCGGAGGTGTCCTGGGCGACCGGCAGCAGTCCCGAGGTGGACAGCGTCGCCGTGCGGCTGCTGGGCACCCGGGCCGCCACGCGCAGCTGGAACCACGCGGTGAGCGGGACGGCGATGGCGGACCTCCCGGCGCAGATGGAGCGTGCGGTGGCGCACGCGCCGGAGCTGGTGACGGTGATGACGGGGGCGAACGACGCCTGCCGGTCCTCCACGGCGGCGATGACGCCGGTCGAGGACTTCCGGGCCGACTTCGAGGAGGCGCTGCGCACGCTGCGCAAGGCCTTGCCCAAGACCCAGGTGTACGTGGCGAGCATCCCGAACCTGCTGCGGCTGTGGTCGGAGGGCCGGACGAACCCGCTGGGCAGGCAGGTGTGGAAGCTGGGGATCTGCCCGTCGATGCTGGGCGACGCGGACGCCCTGGACGCCGCGGCCGAACAACGGCGCGCGACGGTGCAGCAGCGGGTGCGGGACTACAACGCCGTGCTGGCGGAGGTCTGCGGGGCCGACGAGCGCTGCCGGTACGACGGCGGGGCGGTGTTCGCGTACCGCTTCGGCACCGCGCAGTTGAGCCCCTGGGACTGGTTCCACCCCAGCAAGAACGGCCAGGCCCGGCTGGCGGAGATCGCGTATCGGAGGATCACCGCCGAGAAGCCTTAGAGTTTCGCTCATGACTGAACACTTCGGCACACTTCCCGACGGCACGGCGGTACACCGATGGACCCTGGAGCGGGCGGGCGTGCGGGTGCGGGTGCTGTCCTACGGCGGGATCGTGCAGTCGGTTCAGGTGCCGGACCGGTACGGGCGGACCGCGGACGTGGTGCTCGGGTTCGGCGGGCTGGACGGCTATCTGGAGCACCCCGAGCCGTACCTGGGCGCCCTGGCCGGCCGGTACGCCAACCGGATCGCGGACGGCCGCTTCCCGCTCGACGGGCGGACGTACGCACTCGCCCGCAACGACGGGCCGAACTCGCTGCACGGCGGTGAGCGCGGCTTCGACAAGCGGGTGTGGGACGGGACGCCGGTCGCGCACGGCGTGCGGCTCAGCCGGGTCAGCCCGCACGGCGAGGAGGGCTTCCCGGGGCGGCTGGAGGTGTCGGCGACCTACCGGCTCGACGCGTCCGGCGCGCTGCGGATCGCGTACGAGGCGGTCACCGACGCGCCGACCGTGGTCAACCTGACCAACCACGCGTACTGGAACCTGAGCGGCTCGGGCGACGCGGGCGGGCACGAGCTGCGGATCGCCGCCGGGCGGTACACGCCGGTGGACGACGACCTGATCCCGACGGGCGTCGCCCCGGTCCAGGGCACCCGGTTCGACTTCCGGACGGCCCGCAAGGTCGGTTCCGGGTACGACCACAACTACGTGCTCGACAAGGGCGTGACCGCGGCGCCGGTCGAGGCGGTGGAGCTGTCCGACCCGGCGTCCGGGCGGGTGCTGACGGTGGCGACCACCGAGCCGGGGCTCCAGCTGTACACCGGCGACCACCTGGGCGGGCCGTTCGCGCCCGGGGAGGGCATCGCCCTGGAGACGCAGCACTTCCCCGACTCGCCGAACCGTCCCGGCTTCCCCAGCACGGTGCTGCGGCCGGGTGAGGTGTACCGGTCGGAGACGGTGTACGGGTTCTCGGTGCGGGGCTGACGGCGGCGCCGGCCCGGCACGCACGAGCCCCGGTCCGGCCGTCAGGTCCCGGACCGGGGCTGCTCGTGGGACGAATCGCCCTGGTTCAGACGGTAGTCGCCAGGGTGATCCCGCGGCCCGCGATCGAGCGGCGCGCCTGGATCTCGTACGAACCCTTCACCGACGCCCGCGAGTCGGTCGTCTCGGCCCCGCGCGCCGTGGCGCGGCCCCTCCCGTCACGGGATACCGCGGCCCACCGCGCCGGAAGGGCCCGAACCGCCGTGCCGCACCGCCGCGTTCGCCTCGCCTCGCTCGGACTCGCCCCGGGGCCGGGCTCGCCGCCCCCGCGCCGGCCGCCCCGGCGGTCACCACCGTCGAGGAGCAGCGGCTGGAACGGGCCGTGCCGCAGGAGATCCCGCGGCGGTCCGGACTCGCCGGTGCGGCCCCGGCGTTCGCCGCGGCGCTGGACGGGGCCCGCTCGCCCGCGCGGGCCCGCCGGACCGACGGGACCGCCTACCGGGCGACGCTGCCGCGGGACCGGCTGGGGCTGCGCGGCACGCTGCCGGGCGGGCATGTGCACACGCCCGCCCGGCGGTTCGGCGCGGGCGGCACCACCGAGGTCGCCGACCCCGGGTTCGTCCGCGACCGGCTGGAGGTCGTCGCGCGGGTACGGGCGATCGTGACCGCCGCCGTCACCGGGTGAACTCGCGGTCCCCGTCCCCGGCTCCCCCGGTGTCCCCGGTGTCCCCGGTGTCCCCGGCGGGACCGGTGCCCTCGGTGATCTCCTCGCCGCGCAGGTCGCGGGCGAGCAGCGTGGCGCCCGCGACCGCGCCCGGCATCAGCAGGACGGCGACGAAGGGGACGAGGAAGGCCAGGCCGAGGGGCGTGCCGAAGCCCCAGACCAGCGTCTTGCGGGAGCGCAGCAGGGCGAGCCGGTCACGGAGTTCGACACCGCGCCGCTGCAGGGCGACGGAGGTGAGCTCCTCGGTGAGGAAGAAGCCGGTGACGAAGAAGCCGAGCACGGGGACGACCGTCTGACCGGCCACCGGCACGAAGCCGAGGGCGAAGAGCAGCACGCCCCAGACGGCGGCGCGGACCAGGATCCGCAGGCTGTCGCGGGCGGAGATCCACAGCTCCCGGTGGAGCGGCAGGCCGGAGACGGGCGCGGTGCCGTCCGGGGCGACGTCGCGGTCGACCGACTCGGACAGGGCCTCGTAGAAGGGCTGGCCGACCAGCAGGGTGACCGCGGTGAAGGTGAGGACGGCGAGCAGCAGGGCGAGGGCGAAGAGGACGGCCGTGAGGAAGCCGCGGAACAGACCGCCCCAGGGGCTGGACCAGTCGTCGGCGAAGGGGGTCGCCCAGGCGACGGCGTCCTCGCCCCACAGCGCGAGCGCCACCAGGGCGCCGGCGTAGAGCACCAGGGTGATCAGGCCCGGGAGCAGCCCGAAGCCGTACTGCTTGCCGTGCCGGGCCACCCACCGCTGGCCCTTCAGGAGATAGCTGAAACCCGCCCCTAGATCGCGCATGGGGGCACTGTATCCGGGCGGGCCCGGCGGGCCCGCGTGCGCCATCCGGGGCAACGGCACGTATCGGCGACACCAAGTCCCCCTCGGGGCGGTTGAGTCGACCGGGTACACCCGCCGTACCCGCCTCAGGAACCCGGAGGAGGTGCGCGTGCGTTCCACGGGAACGGCCTCCGCGAGAACCGGAACCACTCTTCCGTGATCATCTCGGAGGGGTATTCGCTCAGGTCGGGCGGGCATGGTTCACCTTGGCGGCCAGGCAGACCACGGCACACACGCGAGCATGCGGACGGCCGAGGAGGTAGAGGAGATCGGATGACGCAGGAGATCCACGGCACCGTCGCCGACGGTTACGAGGAGGTGCGCGCGGAGTTCGCCGCGTTCGTGGCACGGGAGCGGGCGGACTACGAGGGGCAGCTGTGCGCCTACGTGCACGGGCGGCGGGTCGTCGACCTGTGGGCGGGCCCGGACGGCGTCTCGGCCGAGTCGCTGTACGGCGTCTTCTCGTCCACCAAGGGCGCCGCCCACCTCGTCGTCGCGCTCCTCGTCCAGGACGGCACGCTGGAACTGGACCGCAAGGTGACGTACTACTGGCCGGAGTTCGCCGCGGAGGGCAAGGGCGCGCTGACCCTGCGCGAGCTGCTCACGCACCGGGCGGGGCTGATCGGGCTCGACTCCGGGTTCACGCCGGAGGAGCTGGCGGACGACCGGGTCGTCTCGGAGCGGCTCGCGGACCAGCGGCCGTTCTGGCGGCCCGGCACGGCGTTCGGCTACCACGCGCTGGTGATCGGCGCGCTCGCCGGCGAGGTGGTCCGGCGGGCCACCGGCCGCACCCTCCAGGAGGTGTACGAGGAGCGGGTGCGCGCCCCGTACGCGCTGGACTTCCATCTCGGGCTGCCCGCGGCCGAGGAGGTCCGCTTCCGGTCCGTGCAGCCGATGCTGCCCACGCCCGAGCAGCGGGCCGTCCTGGACGCCCAGCCGGCCGGGCCGCACACGCTCACCTCGATCGCGTTCAACACGCACACCGGCGAGAGCGGTGAGCTGGTGGACCACGCCAACTCCCGGCTGGTGCGCGCCAAGGGCCCGGCGTCGGCGGGCGGCGTGGCCGCCGCGCGCGGACTGGCGGGGATGTACGCGGCGGCGATCAGCGCGGTGGCCGGGCGCCCGCCGCTGCTGAAGCCGGACACGGTCGCCGAGGTCGGCCAGATCCACTCCGTGGGATACGACCTGGTGGCCCGGTCCCACAAGGCGTACGGGCTCGGCTTCCAGGCGACGGCCGAGAACTGGTACCCGTTCCTGGGCGCGGGCGCCTTCGGGCACAGCGGGGCGGGCGGTGCGCAGGCCTTCGCCGATCCGCGCAGCGGGCTGGCGTACGGGTACACGCGGCGGCGCTGCGCGTTCCCGGGCGGGGCGGCGCCGGAGAACGAGCGGTTCGTGCGGGCGGTGCACCGGGCCGCCATGGCCTGACCACGGGTGAAGGCCGCACCCCACGTCCAGGGGTGCGGCCTTCGCCGTGCGCAACGAGTGCCGTCGCACGAGCGTCACGGTGATGTCGCCGCGGGTCGGACGGAAGGCACCGCACGACGGAGGGCCGAGGAAGGCCGGGCGGGGCTGTCCCGTCCCGTAGGTCCCAGGGGGTACGCCGGTGCCCGGTCTCCCTCCCGGGAGTGAGGGACGGGGTCACCGCGCAGGAGGACGCACCCGGTGATCTCCGCGGCCTAGCCTCGGCGGCATGCATCGACTGACCCGCGGCACCGCCGCCGCGTTACTCGGCCTGTCCCTCGCGCTGCTCGGCTCGGGGGCGACGCACGCCGCGCCCGCACCGGCCGGCGCGGCGGAGCACGTACGCCTCGAACTCCCGCAGCCCACCGGCCCGATGGCCGTGGGACGCGACACCCTGCACCTGGTGGACCCGTCCCGGCCCGACCCCTGGACGCCGCAGGCGGGGGCGCGGGAGCTGATGGTGTCGCTGTACTACCCGGCCCGTGCCGGGCACGGGCGGACCGCGCCGTACATGACCACCGGGGAGGCGCAGGCCTTCCTGACCGACCGGGGGCTGGCCGAGGCGGTGTCCGCCCGGACCCTGGCCGGCACCCGCACCCACGCGCGCACCGGGGCACCGCCCGTGCGCGGCACGTTCCCGCTGGTCGTGCTCTCCCCCGGGTTCACCGTCAACCGCTCGACCCTCACGCTGCTGGCCGAGGAACTGGCGAGCCGGGGCTACGTGGTGGCGTCCGTCGACCACGCCTACGAGTCGGTGGGCACGGCGTTCCCCGGCGGGCGGCTGCTCACCTGCGCGGCCTGCGAGCAGGCCCCCGTCACCGGGTACGCGCACGTGGCCCGGGGCCGCGCCCGGGACGTGTCCTTCCTGCTCGACCGGCTGACCGACGCCCGCGACCCGGCCTGGCGCCACGCCGGCCTGATCGACCCGGCGCGGATCGGCATGGCCGGCCACTCCATCGGCGGGGCGAGCGCCGTGCCCGCCATGGCGGGCGACCGCCGGATACGGGCGGGCGCCGACCTGGACGGCGGCCTCTTCGGGCTGGTGCCGGACGGCGGTCTCGACGGCCGGCCGTTCCTGCTGGTCGGTGCCGACGGGGAGGACCAGAGCTCCTGGGTCGAGGGCTGGCCGCGCCTGGACGGCTGGAAGCGCTGGCTGAAGGTGGCCGGCTCGGGGCACTTCACCTTCACCGACGTACCCGTGCTCGGCGACCAGCTGGGGCTCCTGCCGCCGGAGGAGCCCCTGTCGGGCGAGCGGTCGCAGCAGATCACGCGCGCCTACCTGGGGGCTTTCCTCGACCTCCATCTGAAGGGCACCGCGCAGCCCCTGCTGGACGGCCCGTCACCGGAGCACCCGGAGGTCGCCTTCCGCGGCTGACCGCCGGGCCGCCGGGCTCCGCGCCCCCGCTCCGGGCTCAGAGCTTGACGATCATCTTTCCGGTGTTGTCGCCGCGCAGGACGCCGAGGAAGGCCTCCAGGTGGTTGTCGATGCCCTCGACGACGGTCTCGCGGTACTTGAGGGCGCCCGAGGCCACCCAGGGGCCGACCTCGGCCACGAACTGCGGCTGGAGGTCGTAGTGGTCGCCGACCAGGAAGCCCTCGATGCGGCCGCGGGTCTGGATGAGACGGGCGAGGTTGCGCGGCCCGGGGGCGGGCTCGGTGTCGTTGTAGACGGAGATCATGCCGCAGACCGCGACGCGCCCGTCGCGGTTGAGGGAGCCGATGGCCGCCTCCAGGTGGTCGCCGCCCACGTTGTCGAAGTACACGTCGATCCCGTCCGGAGCGGCGGCGCGCAACTGCTCGCCCACCGGCCCGTCCTTGTAGTTGAAGGCGGCGTCGAATTTGTACTCCTCGACGAGCAGCTTCACCTTCTCGGCGGACCCGGCCGAGCCGACGACCCGGGAGGCGCCCTTGAGCCTGGCGATCTGCCCCACCTGGCTGCCGACGGCGCCGGCGGCCCCGGAGACGAACACCGCGTCGCCCGCCTTGAGGGCGGCGGTGCGCAGCAGACCGGCGTACGCGGTGAGCCCGGTCATGCCGAGCACGCCGAGGTACGCGGACAGGGGCGCGGCCCGCGGGTCGACCTTGACGGCGTGCGCCGCGTCGACGGCGGCGTACTCGCGCCAGCCGAAGAAGTGCAGGACGTGGTCGCCGACGGCGATGCCCTCGGCGCGCGAGGCGACGACCTCGCCGACCGCGCCGCCCTGCATGACCTTGCCCAGCTCGAAGGGGGCGACGTAGGACTTGGCGGCGCTCATGCGGCCGCGCATGTACGGGTCGACGGAGGCGTACAGGTTGCGCACCAGCACCTGGCCCTCGCCCGGCGTGGGCAGCGGGGCCTCGACCAGGGCGAAGTTCCCGGGCTCCGGCCGGCCGACCGGGCGGCTGAGCAGGTGCCACTCGCGGTGGACGGCGGGGAGGGCGGGGGTGTCGGTCATGGGGGGAGCGCCTTTCCTCACTGCGGGGCGGACACGGGCCGGGCCGCCGGCGCCGACATTATTTCAGCACCTGAAACAACGATGCGCTTGAACATTTCACGCTGTCAAGTAACCGGGTACCCTGAGAACCATGGCCGCACCGCACCCCGCCCGCCCCGACGCGCTGACCCTGGAGGTCGTGGACCTGATCGCCTCGGTCGTGGCCCGCTACCACGAGGAGTACGAGGAGGCCGCCGCCGAGCACGCGCTGACCGGTGCCCAGGCGAAGCTGCTCGGCCTGCTCTGCCTGGAGCCGCTGCCCATGCGCAAGCTGGCCCACCGGCTCAAGTGCGAGCCGTCCAACGTCACGGGCATCGTCGACCGCCTGGAGGCGCGCGGCCTGGCCGAACGGCGGCCGGACCCGGCCGACCGCCGGGTGAAGCTGGCGGCGGCGACGGACGAGGGCCGCCGGGTGGCCCGCAGCCTGCGCGAGTCCCTGCGCTTCGCCCGGGAGCCGCTGGCGGGGCTGAGCGAGCAGGAGCGGCTGACGCTGCGGGACCTGTTGCAGCGGATGGTCGGCGGCACGGACTGACACCGGCCCCGGCCGGCCGTCGCGGGCGCCGGCGTACGGGCCGGGCGTCAGTCGCGGACCAGCAGCTCCGTCCAGTCCTGGGCCACCCGGTGCAGGGAGAACCGTTCCCGCACCTGGGCGCGGGCCAGTTGCCCGGCGTCCCGCCAGCCCTCCTCGTCGAGCTCGGCGAGGGCCTGCGCCATCGTGGCCGGGTCCTGGTGGATCCACCGCCGGTCGTAGATCTCGTCCGCCCCGGTCCACGGCAGCAGCGCGGGGACGGCGGCGGACGCCATGCCCTCGGCGGGGGCGAGGTGGAAGCTCTCGTCGTCGCTGGTGGACAGCACGTTCCCGACCCGCCGCAGCCAGCTCGCCACGTCCGCCCCGAAGTCGTCGAAGACGACCGCGCCGTCGAGCAGCGGCGAGGTCTGCACCCGGCGCAGGACGGCGTCGTACTGCGCGCGCTCCTCGGGCTTGTTCCAGATCCACCAGTACTCCCAGGGCGGCTTGGACTTCACCGACAGGTGCCAGCGGCGGTCCCGGGCGCGCAGCGCCTCCAGCACGTCGAGGCCCAGGTCCAGGCGTTTGCGGCTGGGCGCGATGCCGATCATGCCGAGCCGGAAGCGGGCGCCGGGTGCCTTGGGGCGGTCGAGCTGGTCGGTGTCCACCCAGTTGGGGATGACGGTGACCTTGGACTCCGGCCAGCCGGTGACCGCCAGGGTGCGGCGGGCGTAGTAGGCGCTGACGCAGATCACCCGGTCGACGGCGTCGATGTCGACCTGCGCGGGCCACTCGGCGTCCAGTTCGAAGCGGTGCAGCCGGACGATCAGCCGGCTGCCCTGCCGTTTGTGCCGGCTGTACCAGACGGCGGCCGGGCCGCACCACTCGACGACCACGACGTCGGCCCAGTCGGCGAGTGCGCGTCCGGCGGCCGGGTCGTGGCGGGCGAGCGCCGGCCAGGCGTCGACGCGCACCTCGATACCGGGCACGGTACGGAAGTGGTCCAGCAGCCGGGTGAGGAACTTCAGGTCGTGCCCCGCGACACCGAGCCGCAGGGGCCGCGGCCGGGCGGCCACGGCGGCCGGGGCCGCGGGGAAGACCTGGCCGAGCTGGGCGCGCCAGCGGTCGGCGGCCGCGTCGAGGGTGTACCGGGCGGCGGCGGCGCGGCAGCGGTCTGCGGCCAGGCGCCGGGCCCCTGGCTCGCGCACGGCCCGCACGACCGCCTCGGCGGCGTCGTCCAGTGCGGCGCGCCCGGACACGTACAGCGGGTAGTCCGGGCCGAGCAGCGCCTCGTGGGCGGGGGTGCGGTTGAGCACGACGGGCAGCCCGAGCGCGCCGAACTCCAGCACCTTGGTGGACAGTTCGAGGCTGGCGTCGAGGGCGGGCCCGCGCCAGCCGAGGCCGAGGTCGCAGTCGGCGGCGATGCGCATGGCCTCCTCGCGCGGCTGCCCTCCGTGGTGCTCGACACCCGGGGTGGCGTCCAGCGCCCGGGCCATGGCGGTCCGGAAGTCCGGGCGGGAGGGGTCGTCGTGGATCTTGTCGCCGACGGTGTGCAGCTCCGCCCGGACGCCCCGTTCGGCGAGCAGGGCCGGCAGGCGGGTCATGGGCAGGGTGTTCCACAGCGGCGCGAACTTGCCGGTGTAGACGAGCCGGAAGGGCTCGTGGGGGCGCTCGTGTGCGGGCACCGGGAAGTCCGGCTCGGGGACGGCGGGCGGGCTGAGCACGCACTTGCCGCAGGCCTGGGGCACCCAGGACTCCAGCAGGCAGCGCAGTTCCTCGGTCTGGCACAGCAGGCGCTGGGAGGCCTCGGCGATCCGGACGAGTTCCGCGCGGGCCCCCTCGGTCATCTCGGCGGCCGACTGCGGGATGTCGGTGAGGTAGGCCCAGATCCGGCCCGCGAAGCGGCCGTCGGCCACCACCCGCCCGACCAGCCGGCGGCCGCGCAGCACGAGCAGGTCGCACGGCTCGTCCTCGTCGAGCCGGGCCAGCACCTGGGAGGCCTGCACCGGCGACAGCGGCCGGTCGGCCTGTCCGGGCAGCAGCCGGTCCTCGGCGGGGCGGACCACCGTGACACCGGGCAGCCCGGTCAGCGGGTCGATCAGCCGCCCGGTCCGCACGGGCGCCTTCAGCACGAGCCGGGTCCGGCAGCCCGCCCGCGACAGTGCCTGCACCGTCGACTGGGCCCAGACGGCGGAGCCGTCGATCAGATTGAGGTCGACGTCACCGTAGACGAGCGCGTTCGGTGTCCGGCTCATGTCGGCTCCTTCCCGCACCAGGCGAACAGGCGGTGTCCCCGGCGCGCCCAGGTCTCGGGCGGCGCGCCGGACATCAGCAGCGAACGGCGCACCAGCAGCGGGCGCAGTTCGGGGACGAAGGTGTAGTCGTCGGCGGCGGGCGTGCTGCCCACCGCGTCGGCGCCGGAGTACTCCTGCGCGCACATCAGGTCCAGCAGCAGGGTGTCCGGCCGGTCCTCGGCGAGGTCGGTCCAGTCGGCGACCCAGGGCGCGAGCGGTTCGCCGGTGCGTACGGCCACCCCGGCGGCGGTGAGTTCGTCGAGTCCGGCGGGGTCGGGCACGACGACCTCGGCGGGCCGGTGCTTCTGGCACAGCACCTGGGCGGCGAGCCGGGCGACGTCGGCCCGGTCCCGCGGGTCGGCCAGCACCGCGACGCGGCGCTGCTCCAGCGGGTCGGGGCCGCCGATCCGGCGGGCCAGCTGCGACAGGCGCACCCGGGTGCTGTCCGCCCGGAACACCTCGCGCAGCCGCTGCCGGCCGACCGCCGCCGGGTCCAGGCCGGCCAGCCGGACCCCGGGGTCCGCGTCCAGGACGGCGTCCCAGGGCAGCCGGGTCAGGCCGGGGGCCGCCGAGGCCGGGCCGTCCCGCCACAGCACGCAGGAACGGCCCGCCGCCCGGGTCTCGGTGAGCACCTCGGCCAGCCTCCGGTCGAGGTCGGGGGCGAGTCCGGTGCCGGTGTGCGCCCAGGGGCCCTCGCCCGTGCAGGCGCTCAGCTGGACGACCAGGGCGTCCGGGTCGGTGCGCCGCACCACCAGCCGTCCGTCGTGCGGCAGCACCCGGTTGACCACGGCGTCGGCCGCGAGGTCGGCGGCGGTGGCCCCGGTGAGCACCCCGGCGATCACCAGCCGGTCGCGGGGTGCCGAGGCGAAGGCGCGGTGGGCGAGGTGCAGCCGCCCGTCGGGCACCGCCTCCCGCACGGCCGCGCGCGGTGCCGCCGTGGCGGACACGGCCCGCGGCCTGGTCCGCCGGCGCCACAGCCCGTACAGCTCCCGCGGCAGCCGTGCCGCCTCGTGCCGGGGCGAGCGCGCCGCCGACACCAGGGCGCGGCCCACCCGCAGCGAGGTCGAGCCCTCCAGCATGGCCACCCGGGCCTGCATCAGGCCGAGCCGCTCCCGGGCCCCGTTCAGCGCGGCCGCCAGGTGCTCCTTCTCCCGCACGGCGGCGGCCAGGCGCTCGGCGAGGCCGTCCTCGGGGACGGGCCCCCGGGCGCGTTCCGCCTCCTCGGCCTCGCGTTCCAGGTCCAGCAGCCGGGCGCGCAAAGTGCGGGAGACCAGGTCGCCGAAGACGTACTCGTCGGCCATCCGCAGCGCGGTGGCGAAGCCCTCCGCGGGGACGGGCCGGCCGAACCAGTCGTGCGGCGGCAGGAGTTCGTCGGTGCGCGCGAACACCGCGCCCGCGTGCAGGTGCGCGTAGTCGAGCGGTGCGGCGCGCAGTACCTGGCAGCGGTGGGCCACCAGGGCGTCGAGGACGGGGTGGTAGGGCAGTTCGGGCCCGCGGTGGCCGAACAGGACCAGGCCGCGGCCGCCGGGGCGCATGCGCCGCAGGACGGCGAGGCAGTCGGTCTCGGTGCCGTGCAGCGCCGGGTCGGGCCCGTAGGACACGATCACCAGCTCGCCGGCGCCGACGTCCCGTTCGCCGTGGTGCAGGGCGACGTCGCCGGGCAGGTGCAGGTAGGGCTCCAGGTCGAGCCCGCCGTCGGTGGCGTCCACCACGGTGGTGACGCCGTCCAGGTGGGGGTGGAGCAGATCGGTCAGGCGCATCAGCGGGTCCTCGTGAAGACGTGGAAGCCGACCTCGTTCTCGCGGAAGCCGTAGGGGGTGAACAGCGTGTGCCGCAGGCCGAGGGGTGCGAGCAGCCCGGTGTACTCGGCGGCCGGGCGGTGCAGGATGTGCTCGCCGCGCGGCCGGCGGGTCCCGGGGTCCTCGTCGGTGAGGATCAGCCGTCCGGTGAGCCGCACCAGCGAGGCGAGGTTGCGCAGGCCGGCCGCCCACTCCGCGTCGTCGAGCAGGTGGAAGAGCACGTCGACGCAGAGCACGACGTCGTACGGCCAGGGGCTGCGCCACTCGTCGAGGGAGGCGACGGCCCAGCGCGGGCCGCCGCCCCGGGCGCGGGCGTGGGCGACGGCCTCCTCGCTCACGTCGAAGGCGTCGACGCGGTGGCCGCAGCGGGCCAGCGCGCGGGCGAAGTGCCCCTTGCCGCAGCCCGCGTCGAGCACGAACAGCGGGGCCGCCCCGTCGGACACGTCGCCGATCAGCGGGAGCAGGGCGCCGAGCCGCACCGCGTAGAAGATCTCGTTGCCCGCGCGGTCCAGGCCGGTGTGGCCGCCGGAGGCGAGGTCGTCGTGCACGCGGTGGCGGGTGTCCCAGTGGACGCGGGTGGCCTCAGACACGGTGGTCCAGCCAGCGGGTGACCTCGGCGGCGATCCGGGCGCCGGCCCGCCCGTCCCACAGCGGTGGGCCCTCGTCGGGCGCCGGCTGCCCGCCGTCCAGCACCTTGCGCAGCGCGGGGACCAGTTCGGCGTGGCCGACCAGCCGGTTGGTGCCGTGGCTGACGGTGACCGGGCGCTCGGTCGTGGTGCGCAGGGTCAGGCACGGCACGCCCAGGACGGTGGTCTCCTCCTGGACCCCGCCCGAGTCGGTGACGACGGCGGCCGCGCCGCGCACCAGGCTCATGAACTCGACGTAGCCCAGCGGGTCCAGGACGTGGACGCCGGGTGCGCCGTCCAGGCCGGCGGCGCCGAGCGCGGCCCGGCCGCGCGGGTGCAGGGGCACGGCGAGGTCGACGAGCCGGGCCGCCTCGGAGAGGACGCGGGCGGCCGCCCTCGCCGCCTCGGGGTCGTCGACGTTGGCGGGGCGGTGCAGGGTGACCACGGCGTAGCGCCCGGGCAGCCCGTGGGCGGACCGGGCGGCGGCCGGGTCGAAGCGGTCCAGGTGGGTGAGCAGGGTGTCGATCATGGGGTTGCCGACGAGATGGATCCGGCCCGGTGCGACGCCCTCCCGGGCGAGGTGGCCCACCGCCTCCGGGCTGGTGGCGAAGAGCAGCTCGGCCAGCTGGTCGACCAGCCGCCGGTTGACCTCCTCCGGCATCGCCGTGTCGAAGCTGCGCAGGCCCGCCTCCACGTGGGCCACCGGCAGGCCCAGCTTGGCGGCGGCCAGGGCGGCCGCCAGCGTGGAGTTGACGTCCCCGTAGACCATCACGAGGGCGGGGTCCCGCGCGGTCAGTTCGCCCTCCAGGGCGACCAGCAGGCCGGCCGTCTGCCGGGCGTGGCTGCCGGAGCCGACGCCGAGATCGGTGTCCGGCTCGGGCAGCCCGAGCTGCCGGAAGAAGATGTCCGACATCCGTTCGTCGTAGTGCTGACCGGTGTGCACCAGCACCTGGTCGCAGCCCGCCGTGCGCAGTGCGGCGACGACCGGGGCGGCCTTGACGAAGTTCGGTCGGGTGCCGACGACGTGAAGTATGCGGCCGTTCATGTCGTACTTTCTCCGCTCTCGCCGCCTAACGTGACGGCATGTCGCGTCATATCCTCCGTGCGCTCAGTCTGGCCGCATCCGTGGCGTGGGGCGAGCTGCGCCAAGACCCCCTCAGGGCCGCCCTGCTGGGGGTGCGGCTGCTGCCGGCGCCCGTGCGGCACCGGGCCCGGCCGCTGGAACGGCGGCTCGCCGGCCGGGCCCGCACGGCCGGTCCGGCCGCTGCTCCATCCGGGGTACGGGTGCCCCCGCCGCCCGCCCGGACGGTCCGGCCGGTGCCGGGCCGGGTGCTGCACCTGGTCACCAACGGGCTGCCGTTCAAGCACGCCGGCTACACCGTGCGCACCCAGCAGATCGCCCAGGCGCAGCGCGCCGCCGGGCTCGATCCGCACGTCGTGACCCGGATCGGCTTCCCGGTGGCGCAGGGGGTGCTCGACGCCCGGCCCGTGCAGACGGTGGGCGGGGTGCCGCAGCACCGGCTGCTGCCGCCGTGGCTGCCGTACGGGCAGGCGGCGGGGCTGGCCCGCAACGCCGAGCTGGCCGGCCGGCTGGTGGAGCGGCTGCGGCCCGCCGTGCTGCACCCGGCCACCGACCACGGCAACGGGCGGGTGGCGCTGGCCCTGCGCGCGGCCTACGGGCTGCCGGTGGTCTACGAGGTGCGCGGCTTCCTGGAGGACACCTGGCTGACCCAGGCGCCGGGACGGACCCCCGCCGACCCGGCCTACCGGGCCCGCCGCGAGCTGGAGACGCACTGCATGCGCGAGGCGGACCTGGTGCTGACGCTGGGCGCGGCGATGAAGGCGGAGATCGTGGCGCGGGGCGTGCCCGAGGAGCGGGTGCGGCTCGTGCCGAACGCGGTGGACGAGGGGTTCCTGGCCCCGCTGCCGGACGGGGCGCCGCTGCGGGCCCGGCTGGGCATCGCGCCGGACGACTTCGTGGTCGGCACGGTCAGCAGCCTTACGCCACACGAGGGAATCGGCACGTTGCTCCATGCGGGTGCCGAGCTGAGGCGCCGCGGGGTGCCGTTGCGGC
Organism: Streptomyces cinereospinus; assembly: GCF_042430725.1. Classification (NCBI taxonomy): domain Bacteria; kingdom Bacillati; phylum Actinomycetota; class Actinomycetes; order Kitasatosporales; family Streptomycetaceae; genus Streptomyces; species Streptomyces cinereospinus. The sequence goes on from NZ_JBHMCY010000004.1 coordinate 44,334, forward strand.
TGCTGGTCGTGGGCGACGGACCGGAGCGCGCGGCGCTGCTGCGGCTGGCCGGCCGGCTGGGCCTGGACGACGGGACCGCGGTGTTCACCGGCCGGGTGCCGCACGCCCAAGTCCGGCTCTATCACGCGGTGTTGGACATGTTCGCGGTGCCGCGCACCGACGCGCGGGTGTGCCGGCTGGTGACGCCGCTGAAGCCGGTCGAGGCGATGGCGAGCGGGCTGCCGGTGGTGGCCAGTGACGTACCCGCGCTGCGGGAGCTCGTCCAGCCGGGGGCGACCGGGCACCTCGTCCCCCCGCAATCCCCACAAGCTTGGGCAGATGCGATCGAACTCCTGCTTTACAGTCGAAACGGCCGAGCCGAATGGGGAGCTGCCGCCCGCGAGTCCGTCGCACGCGACCGCACCTGGACGTGCGTCGCCGAGACCACCCGCGAGGCGTACCGCACCCTCGGCTGCGCTTGAGAGGCGGACCGGCAGGTCCCGCGACAAGGCAGGGGTGAAGCCCTATGCAGGTCCAGCAGACCGAATCGCCCGGGGAACCGGACATAGCCCCCACCGCCGAACTGGCGGTGGTCGGGCTGGGATACGTCGGACTGCCGCTCGCCCGGGAGGCGGCGGCCGTCGGCCTGAAAGTCGTGGGCCTGGACCGCGACCCGCGGGTCGTCGCCGGGCTCAACGCCGGACGCTCCCACGTGGACGACGTCTCCGACGAGGACGTCCGCCGGATGCTGGCGGCGGGCTTCCTGGCGTACACCGACGACGACTGCCTGGCCCGCGCGCAGACCGTGGTGATCTGCGTGCCGACCCCGCTCAACGGGGACGGCGGGCCCGATCTGAGCGCGGTCACCGCCGCCGTCGAGGCGTTGGCGGGCCGGCTGCGGCGCGGCCGGCTCGTCGTGCTGGAGTCCACCACCTATCCGGGCACCACCGAGGAGGTCGTCCGGCCGCTGCTGGAGCGGGGGTCGGGGCTGCGGGCCGGGGAGGACTTCGCCCTCGCCTTCTCGCCGGAGCGCATCGACCCGGGCAACACCGGGCACGGACTGCGCGACACCCCCAAGGTGGTCGGCGGCTGCACCCCCTCCTGCGCCGCCCGGGCGGTCGCCTTCTACGGCAAGCTGGTCGACACGGTCGTGCAGGCGAGGGGCACCCGCGAGGCCGAGATGGCCAAGCTGCTGGAGAACACCTACCGGCACGTCAACATCGCCCTCGTCAACGAACTCGCCGTCATCAGCCACGAGCTGGGCGTCGACCTGTGGGACGCGATCCGCTGCGCGAGCACCAAGCCGTTCGGCTTCCAGGCCTTCCGGCCGGGCGCCGGGGTGGGCGGGCACTGCATCCCCATCGACCCGAACTACCTGTCGTACAAGGTGCGCTCGTCGCTCGGCTACGAGTTCCGGTTCGTGGAGCTGGCCCAGGAGATCAACCGGCGGATGCCCGAGTACGTCGTGCGGCGCGCCCAGGACCTGCTCAACACCGCCGGCCGGCCGCTGCACGGCTCCCGGGTGCTGCTGCTCGGGGTCACCTACAAGCCCGACGTCGCCGACCAGCGGGAGAGCCCGGCCGTGCCGGTGGCCCGGCTGCTGCGGCAGCGGCAGGCCGAGGTCTCCTTCCACGACCCGCACGTCACCGACTGGCGCGTCGACGGCGTGCCGGTCCCCCGCGTCGACGACCCGGCGGCCGCCGCGTCCGGGCACGACCTGACGATCCTGCTCCAGGACCACTCCTCCTACGACCTGCCCGCCCTGGCCGACGCGGCCCGCCTGCTGTTCGACACCCGGGGGCGGATCTTCCGGCCCGGGGTCGAGGTGCTGTAGCGGGCCGGGCGGAGCCGAAAGGTGCTGCTCTGATGCGGATACTCGTGGTCACCGTCGTCCACCATCCCGAGGACGCGCGGATCCTGCACCGGGAGATCGCCGCGCTGACCGAGCGCGGCCACCGGGTGGTGTACGCCGCTCCGTTCGGGGCGCGCGGGGTGGTGCCGCGCCCGGGTGTCGAGGGCGTGGACCTGCCCCGGGCCGCCGGCCGCGACCGCGCGGCGGCGCTGCGCGCGGCGCGCGCCCTGCTCGCCGGGCGCGGGCCGGAGGCGGACGTGGTGCTGCTGCACGACCCGGAGCTGCTGCTCGCCCTGCCCGGCACCCTGCGCCGGTGGCGGCGGTCCGGGCGGGCGCCGGTGACCGTGTGGGACGTGCACGAGGACACGGCGGCGGCGCTGACGATGAAGCGCTGGCTGCCGGCGGCGCTGCGGCCACCGCTGCGGGTGGCGGTACGGGCGGCGGAACGCCTGGCGGAGCGGCACGTACGGCTGCTGCTCGCCGAGGAGGCCTACCAGGACCGGTTCCGCCGTGCGCATCCCGTCGTGCCGAACCTGCCCACCGTGCCGGCCGCGCCGCCCGCGCCGCCCGGCACCGACCGGGTCGTCTACCTGGGGCACCTGTCGCGGGCGCGGGGCGCGCTGGACCTGGTGGAGACGGCGCGGCTGCTGGCGCCGGAGGTGCGGGTGGAGGTGATCGGCCCGGCCGACGCGGACGTGCGGGACGCCCTCGCCGAGGCCGGCCGCGCGGGCGTCCTGGACTGGCACGGCTACCTGCCCAACGACCTCGCCCTGGCCCGGCTCTCCGGTGCCCTGGCCGGCCTCTCCCTGCTGCACGACCAGCCCAACTACCGTCACTCGCGGCCCACCAAGGTCGTCGAGTACATGGCCCACGGCGTGCCCGTGGTCACCACGCCGAACCCGCTGGCGGCCGGCCTGGTGCGGCGGCACCGCTGCGGCCTGGTCGTCCCCTACGGGGACCCGGCGGCGGCCGCGCGGGCGGTACGGCGGCTGCGCACCGAGCCGCGGCTGCGCCTGGACGCGGCCGCGTGCGGCCGGGCGGCGGCGCTGGCCGAACTCGACTGGGCCGAGCGGTCGGCCGGATTCGCGGACCTGCTGGAGGGCTGGGCGAAGGGGACCGCGTCCGGCGGCCGCGCACCCGGGCCGGAACCGGCCTTCCGGATCAGGCCGGCCGCGGGGAACGGTGCGTCCACCCCCTCCCCCTAGGGCAATTCGTTTGGATCACTGCTGGCGGGGAGTCTTTGTGCCTTGCGGGTAGCCGCGCTGTCAGCACCACGGTCTACGGTGCGACCATGTCGTTTGTCCTGCCCGATGGTCTGCCTCCCGGCCGGTTCCTGTCTTCCGGCCCCACACGCGTGTGGGTCTCTGACGAATTTCCTCAAGACGTCGATCAGCTGTGGCCTCGCCTGTTGAGCGAGCAGAAAGCCCGTGGCCTGGTTCCGCTCCTGTGCTGGCCCGATGCCCTGGGAAGGCCGCTCGGCCTGGACCACGTCGATGCCGTCCGCCTGGAGGAGGTGCTGGCCACGGACTTCGCCGAGTACCGGCGCAGGAGGCTGCCCTTCTGGATGGACCCGACACCGGCCCCAGCGCCTGAGGGAGTCGAACCATGGCCACACGACCCCGGGCCGCCCTTCGAGCAGTGGCCCGGCCTGGCACCGCAGATGCCGGCTGCGTCCGCAGACCTGAAGCCCGAGGAAGCGGCGGCAAGCCTGCTGTCTTGGTTCATCGAGACGGGGCAGTTCGGGCTGGACGAGTGTCGGCTCGTTCTTGTCCCTGCCCATCGCAGCAGCGACGCCCTGGCGTCGATCGGCTGGTCCGCGGAGGCACCGCTGCCTCTGCTGTGTGCACTCCTGCGGAGCTGGGAGGACCGCTTCGGCGCCCGGGTCATGGCGGTGTTCGGCAGCGAGCTGCACGTATCAGTCGCGAGGCCACCCGTCGAAGCAGAGCACGCGAACCTGCTCGCTTTGGAACACGTGCTCTCGACCGCCAACAACATCGTCGACGACCCGCCCACACCGTTTCCCGAGTATGCGATGGACCTCATGGGACGGACTTCCTGGTCGTTCTGGTGGGACTAGGCACGACGGCCGTGCTGCCTGCGTCGTTGGTTCGGGAAAGGGCCTAGGCGCCGACCGGGACGGACCGGCGCCGCGGGCCCGGCGTGATCGGCGAGACGTCCCTGGGGGTGTCCGCCGACCGGGCCGGGCCCGTTGCGCACCGGGCGGGCCGTCGGGCCGAGGCGCGTGCCCTCGACGCTTTGGCGTCGGTGACGCTCAGCGGCCCCGGGCGAGCCAGGCGCTGTTGGCGTCGTACAGCTCCGCGATCGTCTCGGGCCGGTCGACCCCGGGCAGGTCGTCGCGGACGGCGGCGGCGCCCCGCGTCTCCTCCACCCAGTAGGACAGTGCCGAGTAGGACGACCGGTAGCGGGCCAGCCGGTCCGGGTCGAGAGCGACGGTGTCGTCCGGGTTCTCCGGCGTCAGGTAGTCGAACTGGTACACGCACTTCAGTTCGCTGATGCGCCAGTCCCGCCCGCGCTTCTCCAGTCGCTCCACGATCCGGCTGTAGGCGGTGAGGAACAGGCCCACACCACCCACGCTGAGACGTCCGGCGATGACCACCCCGGTGTCCGCGGTGGCACGGTCGCCGTTGACCTGGATCAGCACGGGACTGAGGACGTGACAGCTGCGTCCGCCGGCCTCGAAGCTCTGCCGGGAGAGGCGGACGAACTCGGGCCCGTCGGCCCGGATCCAGGAGATGTCGACCAGCGAGTCGGGGTGGAACTGCTCGGCCATGACGTCCCAGCGCGCCATGTCGCGCGCCCACCGTTCGGTAAGCACGACGGTCTCGATCTCCTTCTGGACGGCCAGGTCCCTCGCGCCGGACGCCGAGCCGGGGGAGGGCGCCGCGGCGGAGGCGGGGGAGGCCATCAGCCCCGCACCCGCCAGTCCGGCACCCCCGGCGAGAACTGCTCGGCGCAGGAGGGCGGGAGCGTGCTTGTCGTGAGCGTGCGACATGGTCGTCTCCTACGGGTGATCGTCTGCCGGACGGCGTCGGCAGGGTGGGGCGGCCCGCGGTGCGCAACCCGCTCCGCGGACTCGTACGGCGACCCGTTCGGGCCGTGCGGCAACAGATTTCACGATTGCCACCCCGGAGCATTGGGCCGGGAGCCCGGGCCGGACGGACGGCGCTGGGCTCCGGGCCCAAAACGCCGTCGGACCGGTCCGGCAACCCAAACGAGGGTTGCGGCATTGCGCTCCCGGACACAGGACAGCCGCGCGCATCCGGCGTGGAATGCCGGACGGCGGCACCTCCCCCCGGTGAGATGCCGCCGTGCCCCGCCCCCGCCGGTTCCGCCGGTGCGGGTCTTCCGCCTGGTCCCGGCCGCCGGCGCGGATCTTCCGCCCGATCCCGGCCGCCGGCGCGGGTCTTCCGCCCGGTCCCGGCCGCCGGTGCGGATCTTCCGCCCGGTCCCGGCCGCCGGCGCGGATCTTCCGCCCGATCCCGGCCGCCGGCGCGGGTCTTCCGCCCGGTCCCGGCCGCCGGTGCGGATCTTCCGCCCGGTCCCGGCCGCCGGTGCGGATCTTCCGCCCGGTCCCGGTGGCCGTCTCAGCCGCCGTAGTCGGCGCTCAGCCGCCGTGGTCGGCGTTGAGGAGGTCGAGGACGCTCTGCTGGCAGCCGTAGTCGGGCGTGCCACTGCCCCCGGCCCAGTGCGGTCCGTACTGGTCGAGTGCGTTGCGGTTGCGGCTGTATGCGCTGTCGGCCCAACGCTTGATCGTCGCGGCGTAGGGACGGTCCGGCAACTGGCGGTTGAGTTCGCCCAGTCCCCGCACGTAGGCGCCCTTGAACGACGAGCCGTCACCGGTGCAGCTGTCGCTCTCGCGCGGTTCCCGGAGCACGCCGTCGCTCTGGAGGTTGACGGTGGAGGCGTCGGCCAGCGTGCGTGCGGTCGAGAGCAGGGCGGAGTCGCCGGTCGCCCGGTACAGCTCGGTCAGCCCGGCCAGGACGACTCCCTGGTTGTAGGTCCAGGTCGGCTGGCCGTTGTTGGCGCAGGCGTCGTCGAGGCCGTCGTTGATCATCCGGTCGGCGTTGATCATGCCGCTGCCGCGGAACCAGGTCCACACCCGCCTCGCCCGGTCCAGGTAGGTGGTGTCGCCGGGGAGGCGGTTGTGCAGCGCCGCGTTCAGCTGGAGGAAGAGTTCGTTGGTGATGGCGTTCTTGTAGTTCCCGTTGGTGCTCCACCGGACGCCCCCGCCGCAGGTGCTGTTCCAGTTCGCGTTCATGTGGTCCGCGTCGACCCTCGCGGTGTCGAGGTAGCGGCGGTCGCCGGTCAGGTCGTAGGCCTTGATCCAGGCCAGGCCCCACCATCCGGTGTCGTCCAGGTAATCGTTGCGGAACTGGCCCTGCTGTGCGCCGAGGTGCCTGTCGTAGGTCTCGGCGATCGCGTAGGCGTAGCTGCCCATCCCGCTGACCCGGATGTTGTCGATGACCGCGGTGAGCGCGTTGGCGCCGGTCCACCAGCCGTTGCCGCCGAAGAGCCTGCTGTCGCGGTCGAAGGACATCATGAGCGCGGTGGCGGCCGCGGTGCTCCTGCTGCCCGCGTTCCAGGTGGTCCGGGCCCAGGGCGTGCACGCGATGGCGCCGCCCGCCGGCTGTCCGCAGGCCCTGAGCGCACCGACCTCCCGCGTGTTCCAGTCGTCGACGTTGTACATCTGGGTCCGCCAGCCCCGGTTCCCGGCCGGCACCGTGGTGTCGCCCAGGCGGCTGCCCGAGGCCCAGGTCCGGCCGCCGTCCATGGACCGGTCCAGCCACACCCGGTCACCCGGACCGCCGTTGTCGATGGACGCCCAGCCCATCGCGTCGGCGTCGTCGAAGTGCAGGGCGATGGTCCGGGAGGCGGTGCCGGCGGTCACGGCCACGCGGTCCTGAGGGCTCAGTGACGGGTCCCTCGCATCGCAGTACCTGTTGCACACGGCCGCGGGTGCCGCCGAGGCGGTGGCCGGCGTCCCGCCGACGACAAGGCCCGCGGATAACGTTGTCAGCGCCGCGAGAAGGGTGGTTGACGCAGAGCCTGCTGGCTTCATGGGGGAGACTCCTGAACTTCCGGACCGTGGGGGGCGTTCCAGGGTGTGCGGGAGGTGCTCTCGGCAGTCGGCCGGGGACCCGAGGCCGAGACCGGGGCCCGGGTCACGTGACGACGGGGGCCGGCCTCCTCTTTTGGCATACGCCCGCCGGAGCCGCTTGTACAGGCGCGGGACACAGCGCGTTCCCGCACGCCCGTGCCCTCCTCACCGCTGGGCGAAGCCGGCGCCCCGCCGCCGGGTTCCGGCGGGCGGCCGCCGGCCGGCCACCGGTCCGCGGGGCGGGACGCCTCCTAGGTGCACCACCACAGGAACCGGTCGCAGGTCTTGGTGGGGGACGGCTCCGGGGCCGGTTCCGCGGTCGTCGGGTCCGCCGTCGGCGTCGGTGTCGGCACCGGTGCGGGCGGGGCCGCCGGGTCGGTGGGCGACGGGCCGTCCGACGGGGACGCCGCGTCCGTCCCGGCCGGGCTCGCCGACTCCTCGCCGTCCGGCTCGTCCTCGTCCGAGGCGGACGCCGACGGGGAGGGCGAGTCCGAGGCGCCCGGGGAGGCCGTGCCCTTCCCCGGGGCGGCGTCCGGGGCGGCGCCGGTCAGCGGGTCGGCCGTCTCGTCCGACTCGGCCTCGGCCCCGCCGTCGGCCGAGGGGTCGCCGGCCGCCGGCGGCCGCGGCGCCGATCCGGTCGCGTCCAGGCCCAGTTCGGCCAGGCTCAGGGCGCCGGCGGCCAGCACGAACCCGGCCGCGACGAGCAGGGTGCGGCGCCGGCGGCGGCGGTGGGCCGCGGCCTTGCGGTCGCGACGGCTCACCTCGGGCCGGTGGCGCCGGGACCCGCGCCCGGGGCGGTCGCCGTCGCGCTCGCCGGGGTCCTCGTCGGGGTCCTCGTCGGGCTCGTGGGCGGCGGCGTGGAACTCGCCGGGCCCCGCCGGCCGGACCACCGTGACGACGTCCGTGCGCACGTCGGCCCGCATGTCGGCCTGCACGCCGGTCCGCATGTCGGCCTGCACGTCCGTCCGTACGACGGCGGGCACGACGGTCTCCTCCGCGTACGCGTGGAACTGTTCGGCCGGCGTGCCGCAGCCCGGGCAGGTGACGGCGCCGTTCAGGTGCCGTCGGCACGGGAGGCAGTAGTCCATGACGCGGGAAGGCTAAGTTTTCGATCGGTAACGTTCATAGGCGACGCCGTGAATGTTCTGTGCGGAACAACTTCTTCCGGCGTGGCGCCACACGGGCAAGCCGCGCGCATTACCCCGAAACCGGTCGCGAGCGTCTCGGAACCGTTGCCCGCCGGACCCGTTGACACCCCGCCGCCGCCTCCTTACTGTCACGCCAGCATTTCGAACGTATGACGAAATATCGAACAGGGCCGAACGTTCACGAGAGGCAACTGCCGTGCGCATCACCGGAATCAGCACGCACGTGGTCGGGACGCCGTGGCGCAACCTGACCTACGTCCAGGTGCACACCGACGAGGGCGTCACCGGCGTCGGGGAGACCCGGATGCTGGGCCACACCGACGCGCTGCTCGGCTACCTGAAGGAGGCCGAGGCCAACCACGTTCTCGGCTCCGACCCGTTCGCGGTGGAAGACCTGGTCCGCCGCATGAAGTACGGCGACTACGGGCGGGCCGGCGAGATCGTGATGTCCGGCATCGCCGTGATCGAGACGGCCTGCTGGGACATCAAGGGCAAGGCCCTGGGCGTGCCGGTGTGGCAGCTGCTGGGCGGCAGGGTCACCGACAGGGTCAAGGCGTACGCCAACGGCTGGTACACCACGGAGCGCACGCCCGAGGCGTACCACGAGGCCGCCCGGGAGGTCATGGCGCGCGGCTACCGGGCGCTGAAGATCGACCCCTTCGGCACCGGCCACTTCGAGCTGGACCACCAACGGACCCGCTACGCCGTCTCCCTCGTCGAGGCGGTCCGGGACGCGATCGGCCCCGAGGCCGAGCTGATGCTGGAGATGCACGGCCGCTTCTCCCCCGCCACCGCGGTCCGGCTCGCCCGCGAGCTGGCGCCCTTCGAGCCGGCCTGGCTGGAGGAGCCCGTCCCGCCGGAGAACCTCAAGGCCCTGGAGAAGGTCGCCGCCAAGGTCGACATGCCGGTCGCCACCGGTGAGCGGATCCACGACCGGACCGAGTTCCGCGAGCTGTTCGAGAGCCAGGCCGTCGACATCGTCCAGCCGGACGTCGGCCACGTCGGCGGCATCTGGGAGACCCGCAAGCTCGCCGCCACCGCCGAGACCCACTACATGCTGGTCGCGCCGCACAACGTCGGCGGGCCGGTGCTCACCGCCGCGTCCCTCCAGGTCGGCTTCACCTCCCCCAACTTCAAGATCCTTGAGCACTTCAACGACTTCGCCGACGCGGAGATCAAGAAGGTCGTCAAGGGCGCGCCCCAGGTGAACCCGGAGGACGGCTGCTTCCACCTCTCCGACGCGCCCGGCCTCGGCGTCGAGCTGGACACCGACGCGGCCGCCGAGTTCCCGCAGCAGCAGGCGCGCTTCGACCTGTGGGCCGAGGGCTGGGAGCGGCGCAGGCCCGAGGGCGCGCAGCGGTGAGCACCGCCGTCGTCGTCGAGGCGCCCGGCGAGCACCGGCTCGTCGCGCACACCCCCCGGCCGCCCGGCCCCGGGGAGGCGCAGATCCGGGTGCACGCCGTCGGCATCTGCGGCAGCGACCGCGAGGTCTACCAGGGCAACCGGCCCGAGGGGTACGTCCGTTACCCGCTCGTCCCGGGCCACGAGTGGTCCGGGACGGTCACCGGGACCGGTCCGGGTGTCCCCGGGGCGCTGGTCGGCCGCAAGGTCGTCGGGGAGGGCTTCCGCAACTGCCAGGTGTGCGACCGCTGCCACGCCGGCGAGACCACCCTGTGCACGCACGGGTACGAGGAGACCGGCTTCACCCAGCCGGGCGCCATGGCGGCCACCCTCACCCTCCCGGCCCGGCTGCTGCACGTCCTCCCGGACGACGCCGACCTGACCGCCGCCGCCCTGCTGGAACCGGCGGCCTGCGTCGCCGCGGCGGCCCTGAAGGCCCGCGCCCTGCCGGGTGAGCGGGTCGCCGTCGTCGGCACCGGCACGCTCGGCATGTTCGCCGTGCAGTTCCTGCGGGCCGCCTCCCCGGCCGAGCTGCTGGTCGTCGGCGCCCGCCCGGACCGCGCCGCCATGGCGCGGGAGTTCGGCGCCACCGACTTCCGCACCAAGGACCAGCCGCTGCCCGGCGACGTCGACGTGGTGATCGAGACGGCCGGGTCCGCCGACGCCGCCCGGGGCGCCGCCGCGCTGCTGCGGCGCGGCGGCCGGCTGGTGCTGACGGGCATCCCGGCCCCGGGCGCCGAGGGCCTGGACCCCACGGATCTGGTGGTGCGGCAGCTGGAGGTGCACACCGTCTTCGGGGCACCGCCGGACGCCTGGGCGCACGCGGTGCGGGTGTTCGGCGCCGGGCTGCTGGATCCGGTGCCGCTGGTCACCCACCAGCTGCCGCTGACCGAGTTCTCGCGGGCCATCGAGTTGGTGGGGGCCGGCGACCCGGGCGTCGGCAAGGTACTGCTCCGCCCCTAGTGCCGCGGCGGGCGACGTTCGCCCGGGTGAACGCCGCCCGCCGCGGCACTAGGGCCTGCCTGTGCGGAGGCGGCCTGGCGGCCGCCGACCGACGCACCCCTGCCTTCGCATCCGCACTGCCGCGGACCTCGTCCGACATATCGAACACGAAGGACAGCTCGTGACCGACACTTCCACCCCGGCGGCCCGCCGACCCGGTGAGCAGGCGCTGGCCGCGCTCGGCCTGGGCGCGCCCGCCCTCGACCCCGCCGACGCCTCACCGCACACCTTCCCCGGCGGTGGCCGCTGGCGTACCGAGATCCCCTCGTGCGAGGGTCCCGAGGCGCTGGCGGTCGTCCTGGCGGAGTCCGCGCGCCTGGACGTGCCGGTCCACCGGATCAGCCAGGGCAGCGGGGTGTGGATGCTGACCGACGCCGAGATCACCGAGATGGTCGAGGCGACCGCCGTCCGCGGCATCGAGCTCTGCCTGTTCACCGGCCCGCGCGGCACCTGGGACATCGGCGGGTCGACCCGCAGCGACTCCCGGGGCGCCGGGCCGCGGGCCCGCGGCCACGACGCCGTCGCGGGGTGCGTCGAGGACGCCGTGCGCGCGACCGGGCTGGGCGTGAAGTGCCTGCTCGTCGCGGACGAGGGCGTGCTGTGGACGCTGCACCGGGCGCGCGCCCGGGGCATCCTCCCGGCCGACACCACACTGAAGGTCTCGGCGCTCATCGGGCCGGTCAACCCGGCGAGCTTCGCGGTGTACGAGCGGCTCGGCGCCGACTCCGTCAACGTGCCCAGCGACCTGACGCTGGACCACCTCACCGACATCCGCCGGGTCTCCGGCGCCCCCATGGACATGTACATCGAGGCCCCCGACGACCTGGGCGGTTATGTGCGGATGTACGAGGTCGCCGAGCTGATCCGGCGCGGCGCCCCGCTCTATCTGAAGTTCGGGCTGTCCAAGGCGCCCGGGATCTACCCCTACGGGCACCACCTGCGGGAACTGACCCTGGCCACCGCCAAGGAGCGGGTGCGGCGCGGACGGCTCGCCCTCGACCTGCTGGCCCGGCACGGAGCGGACGGTGACATGGCGCCGCTCGGCTCCCGGCTGCCCGGCGAACTGAGCAGATTCGCGCTCTCGTCATAACGTTCCGGAAAACCGGCTTCACAGAAGGCGACACAGTCGCGCACAATCCCACACACCTTCACTCGGTTCCTCCCCGCACACATCAAGGATGATGATCATGCGCAGTAGCAGAGCCGTATTCGCCGCCGCAGCCGCCTCCCTCGCCCTGACCCTCTCCGCCTGCGGCCAGAGCGGCGAGGGCGGCAGCGAGGAGGACCCGGCCGGCGCCGAGGGGGCCACCATCGGCATCGCGATGCCGACCAAGTCCTCCGAGCGCTGGATCGCCGACGGCAACTACGTCGTCCAGGACCTGGAGTCCAAGGGCTACGAGACCAGGCTGGTCTACGGCGAGGACGACCCCGACCAGCAGGTCTCGCAGGTCGAGAACCTCATCACGCAGGGCGTGCAGGCCCTGATCGTCGCGGCCATCGACAACAAGTCGATGAACAACGTCCTCCAGCAGGCCAAGGACGCGAACATCCCGGTCATCTCCTACGACCGCCTGATACTCGGCACCGAGAACGTCGACTACTACGCCTCGTTCGACAACGAGAAGGTCGGCGAGCTCCAGGGCACCTACATCGTCGACAAGCTCGGCCTGACGGACGGCGAGCAGGGCCCGTTCAACATCGAGCTGTTCGCCGGCTCCAACGACGACAACAACACCCGCTACTTCTTCCAGGGCGCGATGAACGTCCTTCAGCCCTACATCGACAGGAAGCAGCTCGTCGTCCGCTCCGGCCAGACCGAGCTGACCCAGGTCACCACCCTGCGCTGGGACGGCGGCACCGCGCAGAAGCGCATGGACGACATCCTCACCTCGGCGTACAAGTCCCAGCGGGTGGACGCGGTGCTCTCGCCGTACGACGGCATCTCCATCGGCATCCTGTCCGCGCTCAAGTCCGACGACTACGGCTCCGGGAGCAAGCCGCTGCCGATCGTCACCGGCCAGGACGCCGAGGTCGCCTCGGTGAAGTCGATCATCGCCGACGAGCAGTCGATGACCGTCTACAAGGACACCCGCGAGCTCGCCAAGGTGGCCTCCAACATGGTCGACGCCCTGCTCAACGACAAGAAGCCCGAGGTCAACGACACCAAGACCTATGACAACGGCGCCAAGGTCGTGCCCGCGTACCTGCTGGAGCCGGTGAGCGTCGACAAGGCCAACTACCAGAAGACCGTCGTCGACTCCGGCTACATCAAGGCAAGCGACCTCAAGTAAACCGCCACACCAAGGGATTGGAAGGCACGACCATGGCGGGACCCGTCCTGGAAATGCGCTCGATCGTCAAGACCTTTCCCGGCGTCAAGGCGCTGTCGGACGTCACGCTCACCGTCCGGCAGGGCGAGGTCCACGCCATCTGCGGGGAGAACGGCGCCGGCAAGTCGACCCTGATGAAGGTCCTCTCGGGCGTCCACCCGCACGGCACCTACGAGGGGGAGATCCTCTTCGAGGGGGAGGTCTGCCGGTTCAGGGACATCCGGGCGAGCGAGCAGCACGGCATCGTGATCATCCACCAGGAGCTGACCCTGGTGCCCTACCTGTCGGTCGCGGAGAACATCTTCCTCGGCAACGAGCACGCCACCCGCGGGCTGATCGACTGGACCGAGACCCTCCGGCACGCCACCGAACTGCTGCGCCGGGTGGGGCTGTCCGACCACCCGGACACCCGGGTCGCGGACATCGGCGTGGGCAAGCAGCAGCTCGTGGAAATCGCCAAGGCCCTGTCCAAGAAGGTGAAGCTGCTCATCCTGGACGAGCCGACCGCCGCCCTGAACGACGAGGACAGCGGCAAACTCCTGGACCTCATCCTGGAGCTGAAGAACCAGGGCATCACCTCGATCATCATCTCGCACAAGCTGAACGAGATCCGCCGGGTCGCCGACTCGGTGACCATCCTGCGCGACGGGCGGACCATCGAGACGCTGGACGTGCAGGACCCGGGGACCACCGAGGACCGGATCATCAGCGGGATGGTCGGCCGGGGCCTGGAGCACCGCTTCCCGGAGCGCACCCCGCACCAGCCGGAGGCGGGCGCCGCGCCCGCCCTGGAGATCCGGGGCTGGACCGTGCACCACCCGATCGACCAGCAGCGCAAGGTGGTCGACGACGTGTCGCTGTCGGTGCGCCGCGGGGAGATCGTCGGCATCGCGGGCCTGATGGGGGCCGGCCGCACCGAGCTGGCGATGAGTGTCTTCGGACGCGCCTACGGCCGGTACGCGGGCGGCACGGTCCTCAAGGACGGCCGGGAGATCCGTACGCGGACCGTGGCGGACGCCGTCGGGCACGGCATCGCCTACGTCACCGAGGACCGCAAGCACTACGGCCTGAACCTCATCGACACCGTCAACCGGAACATCTCGCTGACCGCCCTGCGCAAGGTCGCCCGGCGGGGCGTGGTCGACGAGCACGAGGAGCGGCAGGTCGCCGAGGGTTTCCGCACCTCCATGAACATCAAGGCGCCCACCGTCTTCGAGCCGGTGGGCAAGCTGTCCGGCGGCAACCAGCAGAAGGTCGTCCTCAGCAAATGGATCTTCGCGGGTCCGGACGTGCTGATCCTGGACGAGCCGACGCGCGGCATCGACGTCGGCGCCAAGTACGAGATCTACACGGTCATCGACCAACTGGCCGCCCAGGGCAAGGCGGTCGTCTTCATCTCCTCCGAGCTGCCGGAGCTGCTCGGCATGTGCGACCGCATCTACACCATGGCCGCGGGCCGGCTGACCGGTGAGTTCTCGCGGGCCGAGGCCTCACAGGAAACGCTGATGCGTCAGATGACGAAGGACAAAGAGGTAACGCGATGAGCACGGATGTGACCGCCAGGACCCCGTCACCCGCGCCGCCGGGCAAGGGCGGAGCGGGCGCGGGCGACGGCCTGCTCCAGCTGCTGCTGGACGGGATGCGCCGCAACATGCGGCAGTACGGCATGCTGATCGCCCTCGGCCTGATCGTCGTGCTGTTCGCGGTGTGGACCGACGGCGACCTGCTGCTGCCGCGCAACGTCTCCAACCTGGTGCTGCAGAACAGCTACATCCTGATCCTCGCGATCGGCATGATGCTCGTCATCATCGCGGGCCACATCGACCTGTCGGTCGGCTCGCTGACGGCGTTCATCGGCTCGATGGCCGCGGTGTTCATGGTCCGCAACGACCTGCCCTGGCCGGTCGCCGTGATCCTGTGCCTGGCCATGGGCGCGGTCGCGGGCGCGGTGCAGGGGTTCTTCATCGCCTACGGCGGCATACCCTCGTTCATCGTCACCCTCGCGGGCATGCTGATCTTCCGCGGTCTGACCGAGATCTTCCTGGAGGGCCAGACCCTCGGCCCGTTCCCGGAGGGCCTGCAGAAGGTCGCCAACGGCTTCCTGCCCGAGGCCGGCCCGGAGACCAACTACCACAACCTGACCCTGCTGCTGGGCTTCGCGCTGATCGCCTTCGTGGTCCTCCAGGAGCTGCGCGACCGCAGGCGCCAGCAGGAGTTCGCGCTGGACGTGCTGCCGCTCAACCTGTTCCTGCTCAAGCTGGTCGCGCTCGGCGCGGCCGTGCTGGTGGTGACGCTGCTGCTGGCCAGCTACAAGGGTGCCCCGATTGTGCTGCTGATCCTGGGCGTACTGCTGGTCGGCTTCGGTTACGTGATGCGCAACGCCATCATCGGCCGGCACATCTACGCCATCGGCGGCAACCTGCCCGCCGCCAAGCTGTCCGGCGTGAAGGACAAGAAGGTCACCTTCCTGGTCTTCCTGAACATGGGCATGCTCGCCGCCCTGGCGGGTCTGGTCTTCGCCGCCCGCTTCAACGCGGCCTCGCCCAAGGCGGGCCTCAACTTCGAGCTGGAGGCGATCGCGGCCTCGTTCATCGGCGGCGCGTCGATGAGCGGCGGTGTCGGCACCGTGCTCGGCGCGATCATCGGCGGTCTGGTCCTGGGCGTGCTGAACAACGGCATGAACCTCGTCGGCATCGGCACCGACTGGCAACAGGTCATCAAGGGCCTGGTGCTGCTGGCGGCGGTCGGCTTCGACGTGTGGAACAAGCGCAAGGTCGGTTCGTAAGTCATCCGGGGCCCCGCCGCACCTCGCGTTCTGACGGTACCGCTTCGCCACCGTCCACTCCTTCGGGGCGTGAGAACACGATTTCTTCACGCCCGTTGAACGGCGGCCCGTCCGCCTCCGTACTCAAGGGTGGCCCGTGCTCCCCCCGCACGGGCCACCCTTGAGTTCGGAGGTTCCCTTGGCCGGCGACGTCACCTCGCTGTTCCGCAGCACCGCGGCGCACAGCCCGTCGATGGCGGCGCCGGCGCGCGAGGGCGGCGACGGGGCCGGCCCGGTGGACTTCCGCGTCCCCTGCAACCCCTATTTCCCCACCCCGGCCATGTTCGACGAGCTGGCGGCCCGGCTGCGGGAGATCATCACGCACTACCCGAGCAGCGCCGACACCATCACGGCCGAACTGTGCGGTCTGCTCCAGCTCCCGCCGCAGTGCGTGGCGATGGGCAACGGCTCGACCGAGCTGATCACCTGGATCGACCACCTGCTGGTCCGGGAGTCCCTCGCCGTCCCCGTCCCGACCTTCGGCCGCTGGACCGACCAGCCGATGGAGACCGGCAAGCGGGTCGACATGTTCCCGCTCCAGGAGTCCGGCGGCTTCGCCCTCGACCTCGCCCAGTACGCCGACTTCGTCCGGGCCCGCGGCACCCGGGTCGCCGTCGTCAGCAACCCCAACAACCCCGACGGCGGCTTCCTGCACCGGCACGCGGTCGTGCAGTTCATGGACGCGATGGCGGACCGGGACCTGGTCGTCGTCGACGAGTCGTTCCTGGAGTTCGCCGACGCGGAGGCCGAACCGAGCGTCGTGCAGGAGGCGCTGATCCGCCCCAACGTCGTCGTGCTGCGCAGCCTCGGCACCAACTTCGGCCTGCACGGCATCCGCTTCGGCTACCTGGTCGCCAACCCGGCCCTGGCGGGCCGGATCCGCTCCATGCTGCCCAAGTGGAACCTCAACTCCTTCGCCGAGCACGTGGTGTTCATGCTGAGGGAGCACGGCCGGGAGTACGCGCACAGCCTCCAGCAGGTCCGCCGGGACCGGCTGGACATGGCCGGCCAGCTCGCCGCCCTCCCCGGCCTCACCGTCTACCCCTCGCAGGGCAACTTCCTCTTCGTGCGCCTGCCCGTGGGCGCCGAGGGCACCGTGGTCCGGGACCGGCTGCTCACCGAGCACCGGATCCTGGTCCGCGAGTGCGGCGACACGATCGGATCCTCCAGCCGTTTCCTGCGGCTCGTGGTGCGCCCCCAGGTGGATGTGCGTCGCCTGGTGTCCGGCCTGGAACAGGTGCTCTACGGGACCAGGAGGGGGGCCGCCGTGCCCGAGCCGGGCCCCGGGACCGGCTACAGCTCGGGCACGGCGGCGGTGGACCGGCTGGTCAGTGCCACCAACGGGACCGGTGTGCGGGGCCTTGCCGCTCAGGCCGTCGCCGCCGCCGCTCCCGTCGGTGCGGTCGGCGCCGGTGCGCCGGGCCCGGCAGCCACCCCGGGCACCGGCGCCGGCGTCCCGATGCCGGCGGCGGCCCAGTCGTTCCCGCAGCCACAGCAGCAGCCGCTCCCGCGGGTCCCGCAGCCGGCCCCGGTCGAGCCGGCACTGGTCGAACCGGCGCTGTTCGAGCCGGTGCTGCCGCAGCCCGCGGCACTCAGGCCCGCGGCCCTCCAGCCCGCGACACCCCAGCCGGTGATGCCCCAGCCCGCCGTGGCCCAGCCGCTCATGCCCCAGCCCGCCGTGGCTCAAGGGGTTCCCCGGCCGATGCCCTATCCCGCGCCCACCCCGCCCGGTGTGCCCGCGCGCGGCGGACTCACCGCGGCCCAGGTCCGGGGCACCACGGGCCCGGGCGCCCCGGTGGCCCCGGGCCTGTCCCCGGCCGCCGCGACCGGCTGGCCGGGCACCACCGGCTGGCCGGACGCGGCGGGGATGGGACAGGCCGGGTAGCCTCGCCACCCCGTGCGCGTCACTGCCGCGCACGGAAATCGATGTCGGCCCGCACGGTCTTGCCGGGCGCGCGGTCCACCACCTCCCACCGGTCGGCCAGCGCCGAGACGAGCACCAGGCCCCGTCCCGACTCGGCCAGCGGGTGCGGATGCCGCACGTCACCGGGTCCGGGCGGGCGGGGCGCGCTGCGGGTGTCGGCGACCTCGATCCGGATTCCGTGCGGCACGAGCGACAGTCGCAGCTCGAAGTCCCGGCCGGGCACGCGGCCGTGGGTGACGGCGTTCGCGGCCAGCTCGGCGACGACGACGGCGACGGCCTCGGAGGTGTCCGAGTCATACGGGATGCCCCAGAGGGCGAGTTGGTGCTCCGCGAGGTGGCGGGCGAGGCGGGCGCCTCGCGGGGTGGAGCTCAGACGCTGGCTGAACATACGTACGGTAATCGGCCGGTGGGGGGCCGAGGGTGCGGTCATGAGGCCAATGTGGCGCCCCGAGGCGGCGATTGCCCAGGTGCGGGGCGCGTACTCCGGCGCAGCGTACGCGGTCACGGACTGGACGGTACCGGTGACCGACCGTGACCATGGGTGCGGGAGGTGACCGATGGTGGTCGAGGGCGTGGGCGGGACGGGCGGCGAACCGGAGTCGTCGGACAGCATGCGGGCGTTCGGGGCGGTGGTCCAGGCCCTGCGCGAGCACGCGGGGCTGAGCCGGGAGGAACTGGGGGCGCTGGTCGGCTACTCCAAGCACACCGTCGCGTCCGTGGAACTGGGCAGGCGGATGCCGGACCCGGGTTTCGTGGAGGGGGCGGAAGGGGCACTGGGCAACACCGGTGCGCTGCGCAGGGCGGCGGTGCATCTGGGGCGACAGCCGGGGTTGGCGGCTTGGTTCCGGCAGTGGGCACGGCTGGAGCAGGTGGCCATCGCGCTGAGCACGTACGAATGCCGCATGATCCCTGGGTTGTTGCAGACCGAGGCGTACTCGAGGGCAATGGCCGTCGACCACGTGCCGCCCCTGGACGACGCTCAGGTCGAGGAGCGGTGGGCCGCCCGTTCCGTGCGACAGCAGTTGCTGCGCGAACGGCCGAACACCGCGTTCAGCTTCATCATCGAGGAGCATACGTTCCTGCGACGCACAGGCGGTGTTGCAGTGACCCGCGAGCTCGTCGAACACGTACTGGGGCTGGCGGAGCTGCGCAACGTCGAGATCCAGATCATGCCTCTGGTTCAGGAAACCCACACCGGGCTGCAAGGTCTCTTCCAGCTGCTGGAAACGCCGGAGAACAAGTGGTTCGCCTACGTTGAAGGGCAGGAGAGCGGCCAGCTGATCACCGACCGCAAAGTGGTCAGCGTGCTCCAGAGGCGGTATGCCAGGATGCGTTCACAGGCTCTCACCATGCAGGACTCCGTGAGCCTGTTGCAGCGGATGCGAGGAGACCTATGAGCACGTCCGAACTGGCCTGGTTCAAGAGCAGCTATAGCAGCAGTGCTTCCGGCGACTGCGTCGAAGTCGCGTTCTCCTGGCGCAAGTCCAGCTACAGCAGCGGCGGTGACGGCGACTGCGTCGAAGTCGCCCTCACCCCCGCCACCGTCCACGTCCGTGACTCCAAGAACCCCCGGCCGCACCTGTCCCTCTCCCCCGCCGCCTGGGGCGACTTCCTCAGCCGCCTGCCGAAGTGACCGCCGCGCCCGCGGCGCGCAGCACCTCGGCGGTGCCCGCGTGCTGTCCGCGCAGCGCCCATTCCAGCGGCGTGAGGCCCGTGCCGCCGTCCTCGCGGAGGTCCGGGTCCGCGCCGTGGGCGAGGAGGGCGCGGACCGTCCCGGTGTGCCCCCAGCACGCGGCCGCGCACAGCGACGTGCCCTCCGCGCCGGTGCCCGCGCTCTCGGCGTCGGGCGCGGCGCCGGCCGCCAGCAGGGCGCCGACGACGTCCGTGGCACCCTGGACGGACGCCGCGTAGAGGGCGGTGGTGCCCTCGGCGTCGGGCGCACCCGGGTCCGCCCCGGCCCGCAGCGCGGCGCGCACCGCGGCGAGGTCACCGGAGTCCGCCGCCGCGACGAGGCGCGTGGCCGACTTCTTCCGCCGCCGTCTGTTCATCGCGGCCGAGACTATGTCGGGTAGCCGGGTCGCGTTGCCATGACCCGGCTACCCGACTTACTGATCGTTTCAGAATTGAGGTTCGTAGGCGGCGGAGGCATATGAGGCTGCAGGCCAGATCAAGCAGGCCCTGGTGGATGTCGGCGCGTCGCTCCTAGCGGATGCGGAGTCGCTTGAACTGGTGCAGCCAGGCGAAGGCGCGCTCGACCACCCAGCGGACCTTGCCCAGTTCGAATCCGTGGGCGGCGCCGCGTCGGGCGATCATGGGCTTGATGCCACGTTTCCACAGCAGGCGGCGGTACTTGTCGAAGTCGTAGCCCTGGTCGGCGTACAGCCGCCGGGGCCAGCGGCGGGGGCGACCCCGCAGTCCGCGGATCGGCGGGACTGCGGGCAGTAGCTGGGTGACATCGTGCCGGTTGCCGCAGTCGAACATCTCGAAAGGTGCTGCTGGGAGTGGCCCACGGCAGCACGTACGACAACGTTGAATTTGGCTGGCGAGCTACCGGACTACGATTGCGCTTCCTTCAAAAACTCTCTTGCCTGGTCGTTCAACGTCGCCTGGGATTCCTCATGTGCGCGTTCGCGCTCGTAGTGGATGTGACGGCTGCGTGGTTGATCGTACGCTTGCGGGTGCAGGTACAGTCCTCGCTCCTCCGCGGGTTTGTCCTCTTCCGGCACGATTCGGTTCTGACTGGCGTAGGGGTCTTTGCGCACTCCAGTGACTTGCCATGATACCTTGATATTGGGTTTGTCGGTTCTGATTGAAAATCGGTTTTCGTGAATCTCCTCGGAAATGATTGCCTGTGTAAATCGACCAATGCTCGTCAGTTGGTAGGTGAAGTCCTGGTTGAGCGCATCGAAGTAGCCGGGCAACGTTACGACTGCGCCGCCCTTGTCGTCCGTCTCGACGTTGCCGGAGTAGACATTTAGCATGTCGGGCGACTCGACGAAGGAGTGGACCAGGTACCTGTTCTCTGGATCTAGCGGATGGTCGATCTTGAACCCTCCGGCGGCCTTCGTCAAAAAACCCCCTACGAAGACTTTCCCGTCGAAGACTCCCGCATAGCCTTCCATGCTCTTCGCCCAGATCCCGTAGGCCGATGTCCCCGTGTGCGCTTGAGCAATCACGCCGGTGTTGTTAAGAGCAAATCCGATGCCGACCACACCTGTCGATTGGTCACCGGCAACGTGGCTAGAACCCAACACCCCGTAGCCCATAAGGGTGTTCCCGTTTACTCCTACCTGGCCGACACCTAGAAAAGCCCTGGAATTCGTACCTGTTTGGTCATAATTCAGTTTATTGAAAACAACCGACAGGGGAACGTCAGTCGCGCCTTTCAGATTCGTCTGGTCGCTACCGGCGTCCTGAGACGCACCGAATCGCATCTGCCCCACTGTCATGTGTACCGCCTCCAGGCTCGGAGCTAGAGCTGGCACCTACTGGCGCCACCTGGGAAGATAATGAATGATTCTGAACTCTTTTTGCGTGTCTAGTGCGGTAATCGCGATCGAAATCATGCTTTTGGGTTAACTGCACCGCGGCCGCTGAGGCACCACCAGACGGGCCATGACATCGCCCCGCCGAAAGCCATCGTCGCGGGTACCTCCAGCTTGGCGTACCAGCCGGCTGCACGATCGCGCCTACCAGTTCCAGCTTGAACATGTGGTGTTCCCACGACTTGTCTGACAACTCGCACGACGGTGGTCGGCCGCGATCGTGACAGAAGAACCGCACTCCGATCGGGGAGCACTTAGAAGTGGTCGGGCAGCCAGGGTTCGAACTGGGCGGTGCTGCGCACGAGTCCTGCGAGTGCCTTCTCCGAGACGGCGTGGATTCCGGCCATGCGGGCTGAGGTAGTGGACCGGTAGCCGTCGGCGTACCAGACCGCGAGTTGGCGCCGCGTGAGGATCACTCGGCCTTCGATGTGGGTGGGGGTGATCTCCACGGTTCCCGCCTTGAATCGACCTGGTCGCGGGCGCCGAGATGCACCTCAAGCGCGGCAGCATCGAGCAGGCGTGCGCCACCTGGCACCGTGCCATCGACCACATGGGCGGCGTCCGCTCCGTCCGCACCCGCAAGGCCGTTGCCCGCATGCGCAGCGACCTGGCCCGTTTCCGGGCTCGAGGCCTGCTGTGCTTGGCCGAGCTCGACGAACGCGGACGGGACTTCCTCACCAACGGCTGAGCGCCGCCGGCTCGGACCTCACAGGCACCCGAAGTAGCGGCGGACGATCGGCCGCAGGTAGTCCGCGTGCGGACCCACCAGGGCGGCCAGCTCACCCGGTGAGCGCACCAAGGCCATCTTCTCGAGCTCCGGGGCGCGCCCCTGGCGACGGTCGGCTTCCGCCGCGGCGGCGAATTCCGCCCGCAGCGCCGCCTCGGAGAGGGCCGGGGCGAGGTAGGTCAGGCCGACACTGCCGTTCTCGCCGCGGGTGACGACCCACAGCTTCAAATGTTCGGCACCCGCGCCGATCCCCAACTCCTCCGACCGCTCCCGCGCGGCCTGCCCGGCCAGTGCCGGCTCGTCCAGGACCTCCCCGCCCTGGGGAGGCTCGACAGACCCTCCCGGCAGTTGCCACCGGCCCGGGGCGGCTGTGGAGGGCGACATCCTCACTGCCAGCACACGGCCGTCAGTGGTGGGCTGGACGATGTTCACGAACAGGGAGGGCAACGCGGTCGCGCCCGGGACCCGGCGCAAGGCGTAGTGCCGGTAGGTCACACGCACCCACGACAGGCGCAGGATGCCCGGGCCCGTCCGCTCCAGTCCCCCACACGCCACCACAGGCCCGTCGAGAAGAGCGGGGTTGGCCCGGACCGCCATGTCCACGCGCGGTCTCGGGCCTCAGCGTCCCGGGACGACAGCGACGGCTCCGCAGCTTCGGCCAGTACCAGTCGTTCCACGTCGAAGAGGTCAATGCCCACAGAGGGCAGTGTCTCGGTCACCGGCCCATCGTAGGCGGCCAGTACCCGCTGTCCCCGATGCGCCTGGGACAGTGGCTGAGCACCCTGCGCCGCCGCTGCACTTTCGGGTAGGTGGGCGTCCGCACGCGAAGGCCCACCTACCGCGTTACTCAGTCGGGCAGGATCAACTCATCGAGGGTTTCGACACCGGCCGTCTCAGTCGCCGCGCGGCAGAACTGCTCGGGCGGACAGTATCGGTGTTGCGCGATGTAGTGGATCACCAGATTGGGTGCCGCATAGGCCGTGCCGTCGGTTCCCCGCACCCTGATCTCAGCCGATCCGAGCCACACTTCCGTGTCCAGGGCGGGGCCGCCGAGCACGACAGGCCGGGCGCTGGTGCAGAACTCACAGAAGTGGACGCCGCGCATGTGGTTGTCGTAGGCGGCGCTGAGAATCGCCAACGCCTCCACCACTCTTTCGTTCACGATGCCTGTGCGGAAGGGTCGCCCGCGGGCCAGCCAGCCGACGTTGAGCATGGTGTGGTCCGACACGTCGTAGGAGTAGCGCGTCAGATCGGGGTAGTAGGTCATGCGTTACTCCTCAGCGCCGTGGGTCGCAGTGCTTGCGGCAGATCGCCAGATGTACTGGCCCCATGTTCGGTTTGAGGATGTCACTGAGGAGCGTGTCTTTGCTCACGGTGATCGATCCGTTCATCATCTTGAGGTCGTGCCCAGGGGCCACGGTGTAGTTCGGCAAGGTCTTCCCGGGGCCGACGATCTCCGTGGGTTTGATCTTTTTGCCCTGTTCGACTGCGAGTCCAGTGGACTGCCGGAGGCCGATACCGTCCTCTACGTAAAAGTAGCCCCATGTGCCGCTTGGCATCTGCGTATCTCCGGTGCCACGAACGTACCAGCCGTGGCCCGCGATGACGGTCTGGCCGTCCGGGCGCCCCCCAGGGAGCCGCTCCGCTGCCGGACCGACGCCCTTGCCATGTGTGGGAACATCGTGCCCACGCAGCTCGGGCGCTACCGCAGCGCGTCGCCACCCGGTAAGTCCTCCGATTCCTACGAGTGCGATCTGTTGGGTCAGTTCCTCCGCTGCCTCGGCGTACAGGTCGGCGAGGGCGT
The DNA here is from genome assembly GCF_042430725.1 of Streptomyces cinereospinus. NCBI lineage: Bacteria > Bacillati > Actinomycetota > Actinomycetes > Kitasatosporales > Streptomycetaceae > Streptomyces > Streptomyces cinereospinus. Next base: position 67,989 of record NZ_JBHMCY010000004.1, read on the forward strand.
CGCAGCCCTGTTGCCGGAGCATGTCTTCGGCGCGGTAGAGGCGGTAGGCGGGGCGGACGGGCAGGTACTTGTCGACGAAGGCGCCGGCGCCGCCGTTCTCGCCGGTGAATGCGTCGTGGGCGTCCCCGAGGAACACGAAGGGTGACTTGACGACGTCAACGAAGGCGTCACCGAAGATGCCGAGCGCTTCGCCGACGCTGTCCACGCTGTCGTTGTTGGGGTCGTCCGGGGTCAGACCACTGGCGTCGGTCAGCAGGGTGGGGACGTTGTCGGCGTAGGCGTATGGCGAGACGTACGGTGTCGCCCCGCCGCGGGGGGCCGGGTCGGGCCGGGTGAAGCGGGCGGTGGCGGTGTCGTACTGGCGGGCGTGGAGGTCGAGGTTGCCGGTGGTGGTCTCGTAGCGGGCGCCGGTGTAGGACGGGGTGCTCGCGGGGGCGCCGCTGGTGGTGGTGTTCAGGACGCGGGTGCCGAATGGGTCGTAGGCCCAGCGCTGGTAGAGGGTGCCGGTGCTGTTGGCGACGTCGACCGGTGAGCCCTGGGTGTCGTGGTGGTAGTAGAACAGAGCGCCGGCGCCCGTCCTGGTGGATGTGGGCTGGCCGAGCGGGTCGTAGCGGTAGGACTGCTTGATGGCCCAGGCGCTGTCGTACTCGGTGGCCAGGATCGGCAGGGGGGCGTTGGGGTCCCACTGGGTTCGGTTGGTGACCGTGCCGCCTTGGAGGGTGGCGACCTGGTTGCCGCTGGCGTCGTGGTCGTAGGTGTAGGAGGCGCCGGCGACGGTGGCCGCCGATATCTGACCGGCCAGGTCGTAGGTGTAGGTTTCGTCGCCCGCTTTGGTCTGGTTGCCTTCGGTGTCGTAGCCGTAGGCCGTGGTCGTGGTGCCGGTCGTGGTCGAGGTGAGCTGGTCGGCCGCGTCGTAGGTGTAACTGGTCGAGGCGGTTCCCAAGGCGGAGGTCAGGCGGTTGCCGACCTTGTCGTAGGTGTAGGAGGTGGTGCGGCTTGCGGCGCAGCCGGTGACCCAGGGCTGGGGGTAGCAGCCGGAGGTGAGACGGCCGGCGGTGTCGTAGGTGAGGTCGTAGCCGCCGGTTCCGACGCTGGCCCGGGTGACGTCGACGTGGGTGGGCAGGCCCGCTGGGGAAAGGGTGAGCGCGGTCTTGGTGACCGTGGTGCTCGCCTTGGTGGAGGTGACGGCGGTGAGGCGGCCGGCCCGGTCGTAGGTGCGGTCTTCGGTCCCGGTGTTGGGCAGTGCCGACCTGGTGAGGTTGCCGGCCGGGTCCCAGGTGTACGTGGTGGTCTTGCTGTCGGCGGCCATGGTGGCGGTGCGGCCGTCGTTGTCGTAGGTGTAGGCGATCGTGCTGCCGTCGGAGTACTTGCGGGTGAGCATCTGGCCGACGGCGTCGTAGGTGTAGGCGAAGCCGCGGGTCTTGGTGAGGTTGCCGACCGCGTCGTAGACGAAGTCTTCGGAGATCTTGGAGTTCGCGCGGGCGGTCATCTGCCCGGCGGCGTCGTAGCCGAACGTGGCGTCGGGGGTGGAGTCGGAGTAGTCGATCTTGGTGAGCAGGCCGCGCGGGTCGTAGGTGTATTGCGTGGATCCGCGGGGTGTTGTCTTCTTGGTCAGGTTGCCGTCGGCGTCGTAGCCGTAGGTCGTCTGCCGTTCCAGTGGGTCGGTGACCGAGGTGGGGCGGCTGGCTGCGTCGTAGCCGTAGGTGGTGACGTGGTTGTTGGCGTCGGTGCGCTGGGTGAGGTTGCCGACCGTGTCGTAGGTGTAGGTGGTGACGGCTCCGCCGGGAGCGGTGACCTTGGTCAGCTGGTCGAGCCCGTCGTAGTCGTAGCCGGTGGCGCGCTTGTCGGCGTCCGTTTGCCTGACGACGTTGTTCACCGCGTCGTATGCGGTGGTGGTCACGCCGCCGAGCGGGTCGGTGACGGTGGTTTGGTTGCCGGCCGGGTCGTAGCCGTAGGTGGTGGTGTACTGGGTCGGGTCGGCGCCGGTGGCGTTGCCGCGGGCGTCGACCGTGGTGGCCTGGCGGCCGTCGCTGTCGTATGTCCAGCTTGTCTTGTGGCCGAGCGGGGAGGTGGTGCTGAGCAGGTTGCCGTCGGCGTCGTATTCGTAGGTGGTCTTCTTGCTGAGTTGGTCGGTGCTGCTGGCGAGGCGGTTGTTCTTGTCGTAGGTCGAGGAGACCGTCTTGCCAGCGGCGTCAGTGACTTTGGTGATGCTGTCGTTGGCGTTGTAGGTGTAGGCGGTGGTGCGGCCCAGCGGGTCGGCGACCGTCGATGGCCGGTTGACCGCGTCGTAGGTGGTCGTGGTCGTCGCACCGGTCGGGCCGGTGACGGTGACGGGGTTGCCCGCCGCGTCGTAGGTGTAGTTCGTGGTGTAGGCGGCCGGGTCGGCGCCGGAGACGTTGCCGCGCGGCGAGACGGTGGTGAGCAGGCGGCCCACCTTGTCGTAGGTGTAGGTGATCTTGCCGCCCGCCGCGTCAGTCTCGGAGGCGAGGCGCCCGCTCGCGTCGTAGGTGCGGGTGACGGACTTACCGGAGGGACCGGTCGCCTTGGTCACGTGCCCGGCATTGTCATAGGCGTAGATGACGACAGCGCCCGCGGGATTCTCAGCCGAGGTCAGCTGCTCGGCGCCGTTGTACTCGTAAGTTGTTGTGCGGCCCAGCGGGTCGGTGGCCGAGCTGAGCAGCCCGCGTCCGTCGTAGGCGTACTTCGTGGTGTAGGCGGCCGGGTCGGCGCCGGAGACGTTGCCGCGCGGGTCGGTCTGGGACAGGATTCGGCCGGTCTTGTCGTACGTGAATGTCGTCTTCTCGCCCAGCGGTGTGGTGACCGAGGTGCGGTTGCCGGCGGTGTCGTAGCCGTAGGTGGTGACCTTGCCGCGCGGCGTGGTCACGGTCTCGATGGCACCCAGCGGGGTGTAGGTGTAGACGGTCTTGCCGCCCAGGGGGTCGGTGGTCGCGGTCAGTTGGTTGGAGGTGTTGTATGTGTATGTCGTCGTGTTGAGACGGCCGTCGGTGTGGCTGGTGATGTTGCCCGCGGTGTCGTAGGTCCAGCTCTCCGTATAGGGCAGGGCCGACGGTGCGCTGCGGGTGAGCATCCGCCCGGCGCTGTCGTACGTCATCTCCGTGGTGTTGCCGCGCTGGTCGGTGATGGAAATGGGCCGCAGATAGCGGTCGTAGTCGTAGCTGATGCTCTCGCCGTACGGGTCGATCGTCTCCATCAGGACGTTGGCGGCGTACACATCGGTCCACACCCCGCCGTCGGGGGCTGTGGTGTGCGCCGAACCAGTGCTGCTGTCCCAGGTGAACGTGGTTGTCTTGCCGTTCTGGTCCGTCTGCGACGTGACGCGTCCCGCGCTGTCGTAGGTGTTGGCGACCTTGCCGCCCGCCGGGTCGGTGTATGAGGAAAGCCGCTTGTCCGCGTCGTACGCGTAGGAGGACGTCTTCCCGGCCGGGTCGGTCACCGATGTCAGCAGACCGTCGGTGTGGCCGTATGACACCGATGTGCCGTCCGGAAGGCTCACCTTGGACAGCAATCCGTCGGCGCCCGGGGTGAAGGTGGTGGTGCGGCCGGCGGCGTCCTTGACGGAGGCGAGCTTGCCGGACGCGTACGTCAGGCTCAGTCCCTTGCCTGCCATGTCGACCACAGAGATGAGCACACCTGCGCTGTCGAAGGTACGTTTGATGTGGTCCGGCGTGGTGAGCGTGTAGGTGCTGGTGCCCTTGACCAGCTTGGCCATCGAACCTGCGGGAGTTTTGTAGGAGCCGTCACTGGCCTGTGAGAACACGAACGACGCTCCGTCGTCCGCCCGGTACGTCACCTTGCCGGTGGCAACAACCAGTCGCGCGTCGAAGGGTGTGGCCCAGCCACGCCCCAAAAGTCCGGTGGCGGTCGAGTCCGAGCGGTAGGTGCGCTCCAAGTTCAGCGGCACACCCGGACCCACCATCGAGGCATCAGTGAGCTGTTCATAGAACATGCCGGTCGCCGTGTTAACCGGGTCGGCACGGTGCGCCTGCGCATAGCAAGAGCAGATGCCCGCCTGCGCACCTGGAATGTCCGGGGTATAGAACGCCTCGATCAGCGGCGAGGTGGTGCCGTAGGGATCCCACGTACCGTCCGTACCCTTGGTGTAAATCCAGGCGTAATACTTCTTGCCGTCCTCAAGGGGTCCGCCCAGCGCGGTGTTAGCCCACCAGAAACATTGGTCGGCAGGGTACTGATTGCTCGGCCACCAGCCGTAGCACCAGGCCCCGCTGTCCATTATCCCCTTGCCAGCCGGGTCATATGTGGCCTTGTCGATCTCCCAGTCGTGAACGATCTTCCCGGCCTCGTCCAGGATGAATATCCACAGTCCGGAGTAGTTCGCACCGGTACCCTCGGCGAACTGTAGGTGTCCACCTGTGAAGAAGCTGCCGGGCCAGACCCCGTTGGAGATGGATACCCATTCCGGGCCGACGGTGGCGGCCGCCGAGAAGGGTGCCGCTTCGGTTTCGGCCGCCGGACCTTTGTTGGGCTGCACGTTGGGCCGGCCGTGCGGCTTCGCGGTCGGCTTTGTACCCGGCGAGCGCGCATAGTCGTGCATGGGCGAGAGTTCATCCCGCTCTTGCTTTACCTGCTTGCGTCGCTCGGCAAGCGTCGTAGCCTCGGGTGGTTCGGGTATCTCCGCAGCCGTGCGGGCCTCAGCCTGGGAGATGATCGACGGAGCCGTGGACGGCGGCCGGTCTCGAGGCGACGCCCAGGACGGGACGACACCCGCTAACGCCAGGAGAGTCAAGGCCAGAGCGGCTGTGACGAGTCTTCGCAGTTGTGGGCGCATGATGCATCACCTGTGGAGATGTTGTGGATGTGACCACAGGGATGTTGATCTACGCGTTGGGTGATCTAACGCATCGCGTCAGATACGGCCGGATTTGCATGATCACTCAACGTGAGCCTCAGCTTTCGAAGGCTGGTCACCCGGAGGAGAACACGGCGGGGCGTCCAGCCTCATTGACTGAAAGGCGATCTTGCACTTCGAATGCGAGGGTGAACTCGCACTTACTTCTGAGATAACGAGCCGTTCCGAGTTGGGTGCAGTTCCAGCTTTGGGAGATCCGCCGTGAGTTGGTAGTTGTGCTGTCGTTGGTGGGATAGGAACGTTTGTGTTCGCGGGCGAGGTGGAAGCACCAGTACTCCCCGAAGTCACCGTTGTCGTTCAGGGCTCGGACATGAGGACGGCTGCGGCGGCGGGTAGACCCCAGCGGGCTCCCGGTGATATCGAGGCGGTCGCCGATCAGGTGACGACAGGCGCCCTCGATCGCGCCGGTGGCGATGGGCCAGGCGGGCGCGAGGGCGATGTCACAGCCGAGTTGGTCGAGGTGATCGGTGAGGTAGCCGACGCAGAGAGACAGGCCCTGTAGCCCCCTACCGCGCGGCCGGAGGGACGGCCCACGCCGGCAGGTCGTCCACGGAGTCACCGCTCACGCTCGCCGAGTAGGTCCGCGACCCCACCCGCACGCCGAGGTCGAGCCGCCGGGACAGCAGGGCGCGTCGCCGCGTCACCCGGGCGCCGCCGGTGAGCGCCGCGCGCACCAGTTCCCCCACGTCCTCCGGGCGCACGTCGTCGAACGTCAGGTCGTCCAGCATCAGCCGTACGCCCTCGGGGTGGCTGCGGGCGCCCATGACGAGCACGTACACGTCGTGGCCGCGGACGGGACCGTCCCAGTCGGCGACCCAGGCGTCCCCCTCCCACCGCTCGCTCGGCGCGGCGTCCGCGGCGCCGAGCGACCGCAGCGCCGTCGCGAGTTCCGCCGACGCGGGCCTGGGAACACTGGTCGCCATGACCACCAGTGTGCACGTCAGAAGAGCCCGCGTACCAGCCGGTGCGGCCGGGGCGGTGCCGAGGGCGGGCGGAAACGATGCAGAGACGCTGCGAGTTGAGACCCGCCGGTGGTGGGACGCACGGTGACTCCTGGGACGACGCAGCAGCACCGCTCGGCTGAGGGGGCACTCGGGATGCAGGCACGGCGGATCGCCGACGAGGAACTGGCGGCACGGTTCGCCGGCGGGGACGAGGAGAGCCTGGCCGCGCTCTACCGGCGGTTCGGGCCGCTGGTCCACGCACTGGCGAGCCGCTCGCTGGCGGACCGGGGCGAGGCCGAGGACGTCACCCAGGCGGTGTTCCTGGCGGCGTGGCGCGGCCGGGACCGTTTCCGCCCGGAGCACGGTGCCCTGTCCGCCTGGCTGGCGGGGATCGCCCGGCGGAAGACCGCCGACGCGCTCGCGGCCCGCTACCGGCGCACCGAACTGGCCGAGGCCGCCGGGTCGGTGCTGGCCACCCGGACCGCGCGGGCGGCCGCGGAACCGGAGGCGGCCGTCGACCGGGTGGTGGTGGCCGCGGAACTGGCCAAGCTGTCCGCGCCGCAGCGCCGGGTGCTGCGGCTGGCGTTCTACGACGACCTGTCGCAGACGCAGATCGCCGACCTCACCGGCTGGCCGCTGGGCACGGTGAAGAGCCATGCGCGCCGCGGGCTGCACCGGCTCGCCCGCTGCCTGGGCGAGGAGACGGGCACTGCGAACGCATGAACCCCGTGACCCGGCAGGGCGGAATCCGGTCGCCGGGCGCCCGCTCGGGTGCCCGGCGCGGAATCACCAGCAGCAGGACCGGCACGGCCGCGAGGGAGCCTCAGTGCGGGACGCAGACGTACCAGACGCCGACGGGCGGCAGGCCCACGTCCGCGACGCGGACGCGGACATGGACGCGGACGTGGACATGGACGTGGACATGGACGCGGGCGTGGACGTCGTCGTGATCGGCGCCGGTGCCGCGGGGCTCTCCCTGGCGCGGCGGCTCACCGATCCGCGGACGCGGGCCCGCCGGCCCTTGACGGTCGCTCTGGTCGACGCCCCGCGGGGCCCGTTGCGCCCCGGACCGCGCACGTGGTGCTACTGGGAGCCGGCGGGCGGCGAGTACGACGCCGTCGTGCGCGCCTCCTGGGACCGTGTGCGCGTCACGGGTCCGGACGGCACCACCGTGCTGGGCGACCCCGGTCCGCTGCGCTACAAGATGATCAGGTCCCCGGACTTCGAGCGGTGGGCGGACGCGGAGCTGGCCCGGTCCGGCTGCCTGCGCCGCGAAGCCGTCGTCGACGGCGTCCGGGACGGCCCCGGCGGCGCCGAGGTGCACGGGCGGGACGCGCAGGGCCGGCCGGTGCGGCTGACGGCCCGCTGGGTGTTCGACTCCCGGCCGCCGGGCCGGCCGGGCCCCGCCCGGACCACGCTGTTGCAGCACTTCCGCGGCTGGTTCGTGCGCACCTCCCGGCCGGCCTTCGAGCCGGGCGTCGCCGACCTGATGGACTTCCGCACCCCGCAGCCGCCGCACGGCCTGGCCTTCGGCTACGTCCTGCCGTTCGGGCCCAGCGAGGCCCTGGTCGAATACACCGAGTTCTCCGGCGCGGTCCTCGCCGACGACGCCTACGACCGGGCGCTGGCGCACTACGCCGACGAGGTGCTCGCCCTGGGCGCGTACGAGGTCACGGAGGTCGAGCAGGGGGTCATCACGATGACGGACGCCCGCTTCCCGCGCCGCGTCGGCCGGTCCGTCTTCCCCCTGGGGGTGGCGGGCGGGGCGACCCGTCCCGCGACCGGCTACTCGTTCGCCGCGACCCAGCGCCACACGCGGGCGATCGCGGCGGCGCTGGCCCGGGGGCGCACCCCGCTCGTCCCGGCCCCGCACGGGGCGCGGGCCCGCGCCATGGACGCCGTGCTGCTGCGCGCCCTGGACACCGGGCGGGTCGACGGGGCCGCCCTGTTCACCGGACTGTTCGAGAAGGTGCCGGCGGAGCGGCTGCTGCGCTTCCTCGACGGCCGGACCAGCGCCCCGGAGGACGTCGCGGTCGGGTTGCGCACCCCGGTACGGCCCATGCTGCGCACCGCCCTGGAACTGCCCTTTCTCACCCGGCGCCCGGCCGGACCCTGACGCGGCCCGGCGCCGCCGTACCAAGGAGCACCTGCATGTCACTGCTGCGCGACGCCGACCTGTCGGCCGCGTTCGACCTCGCCGCACCGTCCTACGACCGGATGGTCGCCGCCAACCCCGGCTACCACGGCCAGCTGCGCCGCTCCGCCCGCCGGCTGGCCCTGCCGGACGGCGGCAGCGGCCTGCGCCTGCTCGACCTGGGCTGCGGCACGGGCGCCTCCACCGCCGCGCTGCTCGCCGCCGCGCCGCGCGCCCGGATCACCGCTGTGGACGCGTCGGCGGGCATGCTCGCCAAGGCCCGGGCCAAGAGCTGGCCGGACCGGGTCCGCTTCGTCCACGCGCCCGCCGAGGGGCTGGCCGGGGCGGGCGTCACCGGGCCGTTCGACGCCGTGTTCGCCGCGTACCTGTTCCGCAACGTCGCCGACCCGGACGCGGTCCTGGCGCAGGTGCGGGACCTGCTCGCCCCGGGCGGGCGCCTGGCGGTGCACGAGTACGCCCTGACCGGCCGGGCGGCGCACCGCACGGTGTGGACGGCGGTGTGCCGGGGCGTGGTCCTGCCGGTGGCCCGGCGCGCCGGGAACGGCGCCCTGTACGAGCACCTGTGGCACAGCGTCGTGGAGTTCGACACCGCGGACGCCTTCGCGGCGCGGCTGGCGCGGGCCGGGTTCATCCGGGTGCGGACGCTGCCGACGACGGGCTGGCAGACGGGGATCACGCACACGTTCGTGGCACGGGCGCCCGCCGCGCGAGGGGGCCGGGCATGAACGGGCCGGACACCAGCGCGGCGGACACCAGCGGGCCGGACACCAGCAGACCGGACACCAGAGCGGCGGACACGAGCAGGGCCGGCATGAGCAGGGCCGGCATGAGCAGGGCCGGCACGAGGAGGACGGGCCGTATGGACGGCGGACACGGACGGGACCGCAAGGCGCGGCTGCTGACGGACCCCGGGGGCGCCCCGCGCTGCGAGGGCACGGGGCCGTCGGTCGCCGTGGTCGGCGGCGGCATCGCGGGGCTCGCGGCGGCCACCGTACTGGCCGAGCGCGGGGTGCGGGTCACCCTGCTGGAGCGGGAGACCGACCTGGGCGGGCGGCTGGCGGGGTGGCAGGTGCGGCTGGCCGACGGGTCGTCGGCCACCATGACCCGCGGCTTCCACGCCTTCTTCCGCCAGTACTACAACCTGCGCGCCCTGCTGCGGCGCACCGATCCGGGCCTGCACGGGCTGACCGCCCTGCCGGACTACCCGCTGCGCCACCGCGACGGACTGCTCGACAGCTTCGCCCGGGTGCCGCGAACGCCCCCGCTGAACGCCCTGGGCTTCGTCGCGCTGAGCCCGACGTTCGGCTGGCGGGACCTGCTGGGCATGCACGCCCGGTCCGCGCTGCCGCTGCTGGACGTGCGCGTCCCCGGCGTCCACGAACGGCTGGACGGGATCAGCGCGCACGACTTCCTGCACCGCATCGGTTTCCCGCCGGCCGCCCGGCACCTCGCCTTCGAGGTCTTCTCGCGCAGCTTCTTCGCGGACCCCCGGGAGCTGTCCGCGGCGGAACTGGCGCTGATGTTCCACATCTACTTCCTGGGCTCCAGCGAGGGCCTGCTCTTCGACGTGCCGCGGGAGCCCTTCCCGCAGGCCCTGTGGGAGCCCCTCGGGGACTACCTCCAGGACCGCGGGGCGACGGTCCTCACCGCCAGCCCCGTGGAGGCGGTGGCCCCGGCCGCCGACGGCACGGTGCGCGTGACCGTCGCCGGGCGGACCCGGCCGTACGACGCGGTGGTGCTGGCGACGGACGTGCCGGGGCTGCGGCAGGTGGCGGCCGCCTCGCCGGACCTGGTCGACCGGGCCTGGCGGGAGTCCGTCGCCGGGCTGCGCACCGCCCCGCCCTTCCTGGTCTCCCGGCTCTGGCTGGACCGGCCGGTGCACCCCGACCGCCCGGCCTTCCTGGGCACCAGCGGCTACGCGGAGCTGGACAACGTCAGCGTCCTGGACCGCTGGGAGGGCGAGGCGCACCGCTGGGCGCTGCGCACCGGGGGATCGGTGGTCGAACTGCACGCCTACGCCGTCCCGCCGGGAGCCGACCGGGCGGCCGTGCAGGAACGGCTGGTGAGCCAGTTGCACCGGGTGTACCCGGAGACCCGCGACGCCGGGGTGGTCGACCGGCGCCACGAGTGGCGGGAGGACTGCCCGCTGTTCTCCGTGGGCGGCTACGACCGCCGCCCGCGGGTGCGGACGGCGGACCCGGCGGTCGTGGTGGCGGGCGACATGGTCGCCACCGGTCTGCCGGTCGCCCTCATGGAACGCGCGGCGACCAGCGGGTTCCTGGCCGCCAACGCCCTGCTGCGCCGGTGGGGGGTACGGGGCGAGCCCCTGCGCACGGTGCCCGACCGCGGCCGGTCGGCGGTGCTGCGGGCCCTGGCCGCCCTGCTCGCGCGGGACTGACCCCCCGCCGGGGCGGCCACCCCCCGCGACGGGCCGTGGCCGCCCCGCACACGCCGGATCGACCCCCGCCGGGGCGGCCACCCCTCCCGGCGGGCCGTGGCCGCCCCGCTGACAGACCCCGCCCGGGCGGCTACCCCTTGCGTCCGAGCCGGCCCGGCCACCACACCGGGGCCCCGATGTCCCGGACCAGGGCGGGCACCAGCAGCGAGCGGACCACCAGGGTGTCCAGCAGGACGCCGAAGGCCACGATGAAGGCGATCTGCGCGAGGAAGGCCAGCGGGATGACGCCGAGCGCGGCGAAGGTCGCCGCGAGCACGACGCCGGCGGAGGTGATGACGCCGCCGGTGGTGACCAGACCGCGCAGCATGCCCTCGCGTACGCCGTGCCGCAGCGACTCCTCCCGTACCCGGGACATCAGGAAGATGTTGTAGTCCACGCCCAGCGCCACCAGGAACACGAAGCCGTACAGCGGCACCGAGGGGTCGGTGCCCGTGAAGCCGAGGACGTGCTCGAACACCAGGGCGGCGACGCCCAGGGTGGCCAGGAAGCTGAGCGCCACGGTCGCCACCAGCAGGGCGGGCGCCAGCAGGGACCGCAGCAGCCCGACGAGGATGAGGAAGATCACCGCGAGGACGACGGGCACGATCAGCGTGCGGTCCCGCTCGGCCGTGCGCAGCGTGTCGTACTGCTGCGCGGTGTAGCCGCCGACCAGCGCGTCGGCCCCCGGCACGGCCCGCACGGCGGTCCGCAGCCGCGCCACGGTGTCCTTGGCGGCGTCGCTGTCCGCGGCGGACGTGAGGGTGACGTCCACCCGGGCCCGCCCGTCGACCACGAACGCCTGCTGTCCCGGCCGCCCGGAGCGCGTCACGGGTGCCGCCTCGGCGACCCCCTCGGTGCCGCGGGCCACCGCGACCACCCGGTCCAGCGGCCCGGCGTCGGCGATGATCACCGTGGGGTTGCCCGAGCCGCCGGGGAAGTGCTCGCCGAGCGTGCGCTGCGCGGCGACGGACGGCGCGTCGTCCACGAAGATCTCGTCCAGCGGGACCCCCTTGGAGGTGAGGGTGGGGGCCAGGGCGGCGCAGGCCAGCAGGCCGGCCAGCGCGACCGCCCAGACCCTGCGCGGCGCGCGGTCGACCAGGTCCGCGATCGCGCGCCACACGCCGGTGGCGGCCGCCGGCTCGCCGCTCCGGGGCCTGGCGGGCCAGTACGCGGACCGGCCGAGCAGGACCAGCGCGGCGGGCAGGAAGGTCAGGGCGCTGACGACGGCGCACACGATGCCGATGGCACCGACCGGGCCGAGCGCCCGGTTGTTGGTCAGGTCGCTCAGCAGCAGCGCGAGCAGGCCGAGCGCCACCGTCGCGGCGCTGGCGACGATGGCGCCCCAGGACTGGCGCAGCGCGGCCCGCACGGCGGCGAAGCGGTCCTCGCGCTGCCCGAGCTCCTCCCGGTAGCGGGCGGTCAGCAGCAGGGCGTAGTCGGTGGCCGCGCCGATCACCAGGATGGACAGGATGCCCTGCACCTGGCCGTCGACGCGCACGACGTCGTGGTCGGCGAGCGCGTAGACGACCGCGCAGGCCAGTCCGAGGGAGAACACCGCGCCGAGGATGACCACGAAGGGCAGCAGCAGGCTGCGGTAGACCAGCAGCAGGATCACCAGGACGGTGACCAGGGCCACCACCAGCAGCAGCCCGTCGATCCCGGCGAAGGCGTCGGAGAGGTCCGCCTGGGTGGCGGCGGGACCGGCCAGGGCGACCGTGGTCCCGGGCACCCGTTCGGCCGCGGCGCGAATCCGGTCCAGGGCCGCGGGCAGTTCCTCGTCGAGGTCGGGGCGGAGCTGGACGACGCCCTGGAGAGCGGCGCCGTCCTGGGAGACCAGCGCGGGCGAGGGCCGTCCGGTCACGCCCGGGGTGCCGGCCAGCGAGGCCAGCGCGCGGGTCGCCGCGGGCCGGGCGGCGTCCGCGGTCCCGCCGTCGGTGGTCCAGACGACGATCGCGGGCAGCGTCTCCGCCTGACGGAAGGCGCGCTGCTCGGCGATGACCTGTGTGGACTCGGCGCTGCGGGGCAGGAAGGCCGCCTGGTCGTTGATGGCGACCTCGCCGAGCCGGCCGGCGAACGGACCGAGGGCCCCGCCGATGCCGAGCCAGGCGATCAGCAGCAGGACGGGGACGAGCCAGCGCGCTCGCCGGTGCGTGACGGACATGGTTCTCCAGGCGTCGGGGGCGGTGGGCCGGACGGTTCGATGACGTGAGCCGTGACGTGAGCCGGAAAGTAACTCAACGACAAAGAATCTCAATCATCGAGATAGTTGCCCGCCGCGATCGTAAGCGACGCCTGTGCTTCCGGGTACGGCGGCCTCTCGGATGCGTCTGCCCCGGATCCGGTCAGTTACCGCCGTGCTGCCCCGTGGCGAGCTCGTCGTTGAGGACGGCGAGGAAACGGAACACCACCGCCATCTCCTCGTCGGTGAAGTGGTCCATGGCGGACCGGGCGGCGTCGGCCAGCGGGCGGAAGTGCGTGCGGGCCGCGGTCCGGGCGTCGTCGACGTAGTACAGGTGGACGACGCGGCGGTCGGTGCTCTCCCGCACCCGGCGGATGTGACCGGCGCGTTCGAGCCGGTCCACGCAGGCCGTGACCGCTCCGGAGGTCAGTCCGAGGCACTCGCGCAGCCGGCCCGGCGTCATCGGCTCCTCGGCGTCCAGGATCGCCGCCAGCGCCTGCACGTCCGTCGCGTGCAGGCCCCGCTCCCCCGCGAAGCGCTGGGTCACGCGGCTGATCTCCCCGTGCATCCGGCGCAGCCCGACCGCGAGGGTGTACAGGTCGCCGTCCCGCCGTTCGCCCGGCGCCCCGTCCCCGGACGGCGCCCGGCCGCCCGCCTCGCTGTGCTCCGCGTCCGCTGTGCCCACCTGATCAGCCTATAGAAGGCGCCGCCCGGCCCGGCGGACCCGGCCGCCGCCGTACGCCACCCCGACGCCGCATCCGGTCGGGCGCCCGGCGTGGAAGTAATCCCAGAGGCACCGACACGAAGGATCGCTCTCCCCTGCCCCGCCGCGCCGGCCGCGCGCCGCGTCCCCCGCTTCCGCCACTGGAGCACGTCCATGAACGTATCCGTCGTCCTGTTCACCGCCGACCTGCGGCTGCACGACCATCCGCCGCTGCGTGCCGCGCTGGACGGCTCCCGGCAGGTGGTCCCCCTGTTCGTCCACGACAGCGGCGTGGCGGACGCCGGGTTCGCGGTGCCGAACCGGGCGGCCTTCCTGGCCGACTGCCTCGGCGACCTGGACGCGGGGCTGCGGGCCCGGGGCGGACGGCTGGTGGTGCGCTCCGGCGACGTCGTGCGGGAGGTCCGCGCGGTGGCCGCCGAGACCGACGCCGACGAGGTGCACATGGCGTCCGACGTCAGCGCCTACGCGCACCGCCGCGAGGAGCGCCTGCGCGCCGCGCTGGAGGCCGAGGGCCGGCGGCTGCACGTGCACGACACGGTCACGACGGCCGTGGCGCCCGGCGCGGTCACCCCGGCCGGCTCCGGCCACTTCGCCGTCTTCACGCCGTACTTCCGCCGGTGGTCGCAGCAGAGGCTGCGCCCGCCGCTCGACGCGCCGCGCTCGGTGGACGTCCCCGGGGGCGTCGGCTCCGAGCCGCCGCCCGCCCGGCGCGCGGTCACGGGCATCTCCCCGGGGCTGGCGCGCGGCGGCGAGACGGACGGGCGCAAGCGGCTGACGGCCTGGCTGGACGGGGCCGTCGGCGACTACGCGGACCGCCACGACGACCTGGCCGGCGACGCCACCTCCCGGCTCTCGCCGCACCTGCACTTCGGCACCCTCTCCCCCGTCGAGATCGTCCACCGGGCCCGCCGGGCGGGCGGCGCCGGGGCCGACGCCTTCGTGCGGCAGCTGGCCTGGCGGGACTTCCACCGCCAGGTGCTGGCCGCCCGGCCCGACGCGGCCGGCGCCGACTACCGCGGCCACGACGACCGCTGGCGCCGCGAGCCGGAGGCCCACGACGAGATCGAGGCCTGGCGCGAGGGCCGCACCGGCTACCCGGTGGTGGACGCCGCGATGCGGCAGCTGCGCCACGAGGGCTGGATGCACAACCGCGGCCGGCTGCTGACCGCGTCGTTCCTGGCCAAGACGCTGTACGTGGACTGGCGCGTGGGCGCCGCCCACTTCCTGTCCCTCCTGGTCGACGGCGACCTCGCCAACAACCAGCTCAACTGGCAGTGGGTGGCCGGCACCGGCACCGACAGCCGGCCCAACCGGGTGCTCAACCCGGTCCTCCAGGGCAGGCGCTACGACCCCGACGGGGCGTACGTGCGGCGCTGGGTGCCCGAACTGGCGGAGGTGCCGGGGCCCGCCGTGCACGAGCCGTGGAAGCTGGGGCCGGAGCGCGCCGCGCTCGACTACCCGGAGCCCCTGGTCGACCTCGCCGAAGGGCTGGCCCGGTTCCGCCGGGCCCGCGAGCGCGGCTGAGGGGCACGGCCGTGACCGCCGCGCACTGGCTGTTCGGGGACCAGCTCGGACCGCACTTCCTGGCGCCCGGCGACGGCGGGCCCGCCCGCTCCGCGCCGGTCGTGATGATCGAGGCCCGGTCCGTCTTCCGGCGCCGCCGCTTCCACCGCGCCAAGGCGCACCTGGTGCTCTCCGCGATGCGGCACCGGGCCGCCGAACTCGGCGACCGGGTCCGCTACGTGCGCGCCGAGACCTACCGGGAGGGGCTGCGCGAGGCCGTCGGCGACGGCGAGGTGACGGTGCACCACCCGACCTCCCGGGCCGCGCTGCGCCTGGTCTCCTCCCTCGCTGGGGTCTCCCTGCTGCCGGCCCGCGGCTTCCTGGTGCCGCACGACGACTTCCTGGCGTGGGCCGGCGGCCGGGAGGGGCGGCGGCTGCTCCAGGAGGACTTCTACCACTGGGTGCGGCGCGGCCACGGGCTCCTGATGGACGGCGACCGGCCGGCGGGCGGCCGGTGGAATTACGACCACGACAACCGCCGGCCGCCGCCGCGCGGCGCGCGCACCCTGGGAGCCCCCGCGCCCTACCGGCCCCGCGAGGACGGCATCGACGACGAGGTACGGCGTGACCTGGACCGCTGGGAACGCCACGAGGGCATCTCCTTCGTCGGCCGCGACGGCCCGCGCCTCTTCCCCGCCTCCCGCCGGGAGGCGCTCGCCGCGCTCCGCCGGTTCGCCGGCCACCGGCTGGCCGGCTTCGGGCCGTACGAGGACGCGATGCTCGCCGAGGACCGGGTACTCAGCCACAGCCTGCTCTCGTCGTCGCTCAACCTCGGCCTGCTCGACCCGGCCGAGTGCGTGGAGCGGGCCGAGGCGGCCTGGCGGGCGGGCAGCGCGCCCGTGAACAGCGTGGAGGGGTTCGTCCGGCAGATCGCGGGCTGGCGCGAGTACGTGTGGCACCTGTACTGGTACTTCGGCGAGGAGTACCGGTACGGCAACGCCCTGGGGCACCATGCGCCGCTGCCCGGCTGGTTCCTCGAACTCGACGCCGACGCGGTCGCCGCGCGGTGCCTGTCCACCGCCCTGGCGCAGGTCCGCGACACCGGCTGGACCCACCACATCCAGCGGCTGATGGTGCTCGGCAGCCACGCCCTCCAGCGCGGCTGGGACCCCCGGGCGGTGACCGACTGGTTCCACCGCTGCTTCGTGGACGGGTACGACTGGGTGATGCTGCCCAACGTCGTCGGCATGTCGCAGTACGCCGACGGCGGCCGGATGACGACCAAGCCCTACACCTCCGGCGGGGCCTACGTGCACCGCATGAGCGATCTGTGCGGCGGCTGCGCCTACCGGCCCACCGAGCGCGTCGGCGAGCGGGCCTGCCCGTACACCGCCGGCTACTGGGCCTTCCTGCACCGGCAGCGGGCCCGGCTGGCGGACAACCCGCGCATGCGGCGGGCCGTGCAGGGCCTGGACCGGCTGCCGGACCTGGCCGAGGTCGTACGCCAGGAGGAGCGGCGCGGTGACGCCCCGCCGTGACGCCCCCCGTTTGGCGCATCCGTTCGGGCCGCCGGCGCGGAAGGCATGGACACAGTGCCGTGCCACCGAGGAGAGGACCCGGCATGCGTGCCAGCCACCCCACGGACCGCTGCGCCGACGCGGCGGCCCGCGCCCCGCACCGGGCGCAGCCGCCCGACCGGCCCCACGTCGAGGCGACACCCCACCCGGCCGGGGCCCCGGGCCCCGCCGCGGACGGATGGCGGCTGGACGCCGTCGACCGGGACGCCGGCGCCGCCGTCGGGCGGGTGCTCCAGCAGACCCTGGCCGACAACCTCGCCCGCGCCGCCGCGCTGGACCCGCTCTTCGCCCGCGACGTCGCCGAACGCGTGGCCCGCTTCACCCTGGACGGCGGCAAGCGGTTCCGCTCCCGGCTGCTGTGGTGGACGATGCGCGCCTGCGGCGGGCGGGACGACGCCGCCGCGCGGGCGGCGCTGCGCGTCGGCGCCGCCCTGGAACTCGTCCAGACCTGCGCGCTGGCCCACGACGACGTGATGGACGGCGCGCCGGTGCGCCGCGGGCGGCCCGCCCTGCACGCCTCCGTCGCCGCCCAGTACCGGCGGTCCGCGCCGGACGGGCGGGCCGAACGGCTCGGCGAGGCCACCGCGATACTCGCCGGGGACCTGGCGCTGGCCTGGGCGGACGACCTGATCGCCGACACCGTGGTGCCGGCGGGCGGCGCCCGCCGGGTGCGGGAGCTGTGGCGGGACATGCGCACCGAGATGGTGGCCGGGCAGTACCTGGACGTCCAGGGGCAGGCCACGCGTTCGCACGCGGTGCCGCAGGCGGTCCGGGCCGCCACGCTCAAGAGCGCCCTGTACTCGGTGGAGCGGCCGATGGCGCTGGGCGCCGCGCTGGCCGGCGCCGACCCGGCCACCACGGCCGCCCTGTCCTCCGCCGGGCGCTGCGTCGGTCTGGCGTTCCAGCTGCGCGACGACGTCGACGACCTGTTCGCCGACCCGGACCGCACCGGCAAGCCGGCCGGCGGCGACCTGCGCAACGGCAAGCCCACCTACCTCTTCACCGTGGCCCGGGCCCGCGCCGACGCGGCCGGCGACCTGCGCGCCCTGGCCGTGCTGGACGGCACGCAGGGCCAGGCGGAGCTGCCGGAGCCGGCACTGGCCGCGGTGCGGGAGGTCCTGGCCGGAACCGGTGCGCGGGCCGCCGTGGAGGAGAAGATCGACGGGCTGGTGCGGTCCGGCCTCCGCCACCTGAGGGGCGCCCGGCTGGAGCCGGCGGCCGCCGGTGAGCTGGAACGGCTGCTGCTGCGCGTGGCGGCCGCGGCCGGGCCGCCTCCCGGCGGGCCGCACGCCGTCGCGCAGGCCGCCGGGACCGAGGGGGCCGGCCGATGACGCGGACCCTGCCCGGGCCCACCGACCACGTGGTGGTCGTCGGCGCCGGCCTCGCCGGCCTGTCGGCCGCCCTGCACCTGCTCGGCGCCGGACGCCGGGTCACCGTCGTGGAGCGCGACGCGCTGCCGGGCGGGCGGGCCGGGCGCCTGACCCGGGCCGGCTACCGGATCGACACCGGCCCCACGGTGCTGACCATGCCGCACCTGGCGGACGAGGCGTTCGCGGCGGTCGGCGAGCGCCTCACCGACCGGGTCGAGCTGATCGAGCTGGCCCCCGCCTACCGCGCGCGGTTCGCCGACGGCAGCTCCCTGGACGTGCACACGGACGGGGCCGCGATGGAGGCCGAGGTGGAGCGGTTCGCCGGCGCGGCGGAGGCCGCCGGCTACCGCCGGCTGCGCCACTGGCTGGAGCGGCTGTACCGGGCCCAGATGCGCCGTTTCATCGACCACAACTTCGACTCGCCGTTCGACCTGATCGGCCCGGACCTGGCCCGGCTCGCCGCGCTGGGCGGCTTCGGCCGGCTGGACGCGGCCATCGGCCGCCATCTGCGCGACGAGCGGCTGCGCCGGGTCTTCTCCTTCCAGGCGCTGTACGCCGGCGTGCCGCCGCGGCGCGCCCTCGCCGCGTACGCGGTGATCGCCTACATGGACACCGTCGCCGGGGTGTACTTCCCGCGCGGCGGCATGCACGCCCTGCCGCAGGCCATGGCGGACGCCGCCGCGGCGGCGGGCGGCACGTTCCGCCACGGCCAGGAGGTGACCCGGCTGGAGCGGCGCGGCAGCCGGGTGACGGCGGTGATCACCGGCGAGGACCGCATCCCCTGCGACGCGGTCGTGCTCACCCCTGACCTGCCCGTGGCCTACCGGCTGCTGGGGCGCGCCCCCCGCCGCCCGGTGCGGCTGACGCACGCGCCGTCGGCCGTCGTCCTGCACGCGGGCACGGACCGCACCTGGCCCCAGCTCGCCCACCACACGCTGTCGTTCGGCGCGCGCTGGCGCCGCACCTTCGACGAACTCACCCGCACCGGCGACCTGATGTCCGACCCGTCCCTGCTGATCACCCGTCCGACCGCGACCGACCCGGGCCTGGCCCCGCCCGGCCGCCACCTGCACTACGTCCTCGCCCCCTGCCCCAACACGGACATCGGGCCGGACGCGGCCGACTGGCGGGAGCTGGCCCCCCGCTACCGCGACCGGATCCTCGCCGAACTGGAACGCCGCGGACTGACCGGGCTGGGCGCGGCCATCGAGGAGGAGTGCCTGGTCACCCCCGCCGACTGGCAGGCGCAGGGGCATGCGGCGGGCACCCCGTTCTCGGCCGCCCACACCTTCCGCCAGACCGGCCCCTTCCGCCCCCGCAACCTGGTGCGCGGCACGGACAACGCCGTCCTCGCCGGCTGCGGCACCACGCCCGGCGTCGGCGTGCCGACGGTGCTGGTGTCCGGCAAGCTCGCCGCCGCCCGCGTCACCGGCGGCACCCCGGCGGCCGCGCGCCGCCGCACCCACGGCCCGACGCTCGAAGGGCGGGCGTCGTGACCGCCCGGGAGCTGGACGCGGCGGGCATCACCGACCCGGGCCTGCGCGCCGCCTACGCCCGGTGCCGCGCCCTGAACGCGCGGCACGGCAAGACCTACTTCCTCGCCACCCGGCTGCTGCCGGTCGAACGCCGGCCGGCCGTGCACGCCCTGTACGGGTTCGCCCGCTGGGCGGACGACATCGTCGACTCGCTGGGGCCCGAGGCCTCGCGCGAGGACCGCGCACGGCGGCTCGGGCTGCTGGGCGACCGGCTGGAGCGCGGGCTCGACGACGGGCACAGCGCCGAGCCCGTCGTGCACGCCCTCGCCGACACCGCCCGCCGCTACGCCATCGACCACCGGCACTTCACGGACTTCATGGCCGCCATGCGCAGCGACCTGCACGTCACGGACTACGCCGACTACGCCGCCCTGCGCGCGTACATGCACGGCTCGGCCGCGGTGATCGGGCTGCAGATGCTGCCCGTGCTCGGCACCGTGGTGCCGCGCGCCGAGGCCGCCCCGCACGCCGCGGCCCTCGGCGTGGCCTTCCAGCTCACCAACTTCCTGCGGGACGTCGGCGAGGACCTCGACCGCGGGCGGGTCTACCTGCCCGCCGACCTGCTCGCCGCGCACGGCGCCGACCGCGAGCTGCTGCTGTGGAGCCGGCGCACCGGACGCGGCGACCGCCGGATCACCGCGGCGCTGCGGGCCGCCGAGGACCTCACGCGCGGCGTCTACCGGGAGGCCGCGCCCGGCATCGCCCTGCTCGACCCGCTGGCCCGGCCCTGCATCCGCACCGCGTTCGTGCTGTACGGGGGAATCCTGGACGCCGTCGCCGAGGACGGCTACGCGGTGGTGCACCGGCGTGCCGTGGTCCCGCTCCGGCGGCGGCTGACGGTGGCCGGCGACGGTCTGCTGCGGGTCCTGCGGGCCCGGACGGCGGCACGGGCCGGCGTGCCGCGCGCGCGGCGGGCCCCCGCCGGTCCGCCGGCCCCCGCCGGTCCGCCGGCCGCCCCCACCGTCACCGTTCCCGAGGAGGCCGGGTGAGCGCCGGCCGGAAGGGCAGGTTCCCGCTGCGGCTGCGCAGGCACCCGGTGGCCTGGACGCGGCAGCGGCCCACCTGGCGGGAGGCCCGGCCCGCCGTGATCGCCGCCGCGCTGAAACGGGCCCAGGCCCGGCCGTCCGGCAACTGGTACGTCGTCGGCGCCACCGCCGACGTCCCCCGTGACCGGCCGCTGGCCCGGACCGTGGCGGGCCGTGAGGTGGTCGTCTGGCGCGACCGCGCGGGCCGGCTGGTGGCCGGGCCGGGCAGCTGCCCGCACCTGGGGGCGCCGCTGGGCGACAGCCCGGTGCGCTGCGGCACCCTGATCTGCCACTGGCACGGCCTGGCCCTGGACGGCTCCGGGAGGGCGGGCTGGGAGCCCCTGCCCGCGCACGACGACGGCGTCCTGGTGTGGGTCCGGCTGGACGACGTGGGCGGCGAGAGCCCGCGCGAGGCCCCCGTGGTGCCCGCCCGGCCCGCGCTCGCCGGCGCCCTGTGCACCGTCTGGACCGGCTTCGGGGTCTGCGAGCCGGAGGACGTGGTCGCCAACCGCCTGGACCCCTGGCACGGCGCCTGGTTCCACCCGTACTCCTTCGTGGACCTCACCGTCCTCGACGCGCCGGGCCCGGCCGGTGCGGGCGCCGACGGCGACGGTTTCGCCGTCGACGTGTCCTTCAAGCTGGCCGGGCGGCTGGTGGTGCCGGTCCGGGCGGTCTTCACCGCGCCGGAGCCGCGCACCGTCGTGATGCGCATCACCGAGGGCGAGGGCGTCGGATCCGTGGTCGAGACGCACGCCACGCCGCTCGGCCCGGACGCCCGGGGCAGGCCGCGCACCGCCGTGACCGAGGCGGTCGTCGCCGCCTCCGACCGCCCGGGCTTCACCGCGGCCCGCGCCCTGGCGCCCGCGCTGCGCCCGCTGGTGCGGGCCGCCGCCGGGCGGCTGTGGCGGGACGACCTGGCGTACGCGGAGCGCCGGTGGCTGCTGCGGTCGACCGGGCGTTTCCCCGGCTGACCCGGCGTCACGCCGTACAGTGTGCGCATGACACGGGAGAGGGAGCCGGTGCCCGGGATGGGCCTGACGACCGGTGCTCTCGCCCGGCGGCTCGGCGTCTCGCCCACCACCCTGCGCTCCTGGGACCGCAGGTACGGCATCGGCACGGCGACACGCACCGAGGGGCGGCACCGCCGGTGGTCCCCGCGGGACGTCGCCGTGCTGGAGGCGATGTGCCGGCTGACGTCCGCCGGGGTCCCGCCCGCGGAGGCCGCGCGGGCCGCCCGCGGCGGCGCCGGCGCCCCCGGCCCCCCGGCCAGGGACCCGGACGGCGGCGCGGACGGGGGTGCGGACGGCGACGGCCGCTCGCGCGCTCCGGGCGCGCTGCCCCTGGGCGACGTGCGCCAGGAGTGCCGCGGCCTCGCCCGGGCCGCCGTCCGGCTGGACGCCCCGGCGGTGGACGACCTGCTGACCGCCGCCGTCGCGCGGCACGGCGTCGTCGGCGCCTGGCAGGACGTGATGATGCCGGTGCTGCACGCGGTGGGCCGCAAGTGGGAGACCTCGGGGGACCGTTACGTCGAGGTCGAGCACCTGCTGTCCTGGCACGTCTCGACCGCGCTGCGCCGGGCCACGCGGCGGGTGGACCCCCCGCCGCCCCGGCCGGAACCGGTGCCCCCGGCCGCCCCCGGCCCGGTGCTGCTGGCCTGTGTGCCGGGCGAGCAGCACACCCTCGCCCTCGAAGCCCTCACCGCCGCCCTGAGCGAACGCGGCGTGCCCACCCGGATGTTCGGGGCGGCCGTGCCGCCGGAGGCGCTCACCACGGCGGTGCGCCGGCTCGGCCCCACCGTCGTCGTCCTGTGGGCGCAGGCCCGCAGCACGGCGAGCACGCCGCTGGCGGCGCACGTCGCCGACACCCACTGGGGCGCCCGGGGCGCCCGCCGCCGCCCGCTGGTCGTCCTCGGCGGCACCGGGTGGGCCGGCGCGGCCCCGGCGGGACTGCCGAGGCCCGGCGGGCTCGGCGAGGCGCTGGAGCTGGTGTCGGGCCCGTACCGGGAGTAGACGGCGGCTCGCCGGTCAGGTCGGGTTCTCCCAGGAGGCCGGCTCCGCCGCCAGGGCGCGCACCGGCTCCGGCAGCGCGTCGGCCGCGATGTCCGCGACCGTGACCCCTTCGAGGATCTTGCGCACGTTCGCCCGCAGGGCGATCCACAGCGGGAGCAGCGGCTCCGCGGAGCCCCGGTAGGACAGTCCGGTGGGCCGCTCGCCGCGCACCGACACGATCGGGCCGTCCACGGTCCGGATGATGTCGGCGACCGTGATCGCCGAGGCCTCGCGCGCCAGCCGGTAGCCGCCGCTCCCGCCGCGCCGGCTGTCGACGATCCCCCCACGCCGCAGGTCGCCGAGGATGCCCTCCAGGAACTTGTGCGGGATGTCCTGCGCGGCGGCGATGGCCTCCGCCTTCACCGGGTCGCCGCCCTGCCTCACGGCGAGTTCCAGTACCGCCCGTACCGCGTAGTCCGCCCGTGCCGAGATCCTCATGCGCCCATTGTGGTCCGGCCGGGAGCCCGCCGTCCCCCCGCGTCGCCGGCCCACCGCGTCGGCGGCCCGCGCGGGCCCGGTGGGCCGTTCCCGCGCCGGACGCCTGCTGGAACGCGATCCGGCCGTCCGGCGCCGGCCGGATCGCGTTCCAGGACAGCGGCTCGGTGGCGTCCTTCACCGCGGGTTCAGGCCAGGTCGTCCCCTGCCCTCACTCGTCGTGACGCTGCCCGGTCGTTCGTCTTTCGGATGCCGCCCGCAACGTCGAACGGGACCGGGTCGTCGAAGGCTGCGCGCGGCCACGGGTCGCGTACGACTTCTGGCAACCGCTGATCGTTTTTGGTTGAACTACGGTCGCGGGATCACATGACGCGGACAGTTCCGGCCGCGTAGTCTCGGACCGCCCGCCGACCGGCGGGGGAAGGGGGCGCGATGGACTTCTCGGCGCTGCGGCCGCGACGGCGCGGCTCCGCCATGCGCGCGCTGGTGGGCGAGCTCGCCGCCGCCCTGCGCGACCGGCCCGCTCCCCCGGCCGACGTACGGGAACTGTGCCGGGCGCTGTGCCGGGCGATGAGCGCGCGGCGCGGCGGACGGCCCGTGGAACTGCGCTTCGAGCGGTTCCCCGACGAGCTCGAAGTGACCGGGCTGTGGGTGGAGTTCCAGGACTTCGACCTCGTCATCGTCGAGGAACGCGCCGAGGCCGTTCAGCAACTGGTCATCCTGGGACACGAGTTGTGGCACATGCACGTCGGGCACGACCATCGGCGCGGCGCCCGGCCGGCCGCCGCGCACCCCCTCGCCGACGCGCCCGGCTGGAAGGGCGGGGCCGTGGCGGTGACCGTGGCCGCCCGCAACGGCTCGCGGCGGCGCGACGAGGCCGAGGCCGACGAGTTCGGGCACCGGCTGGCCGCGCTGTTCCGGCCCGTGCTCACCGGTGGCGACGCGGCCGGCGCCGCACCGGACCCCGTACAGCGGTCGCTGGGGTACCGCGGACGCCGGGGGGCCGCCCGGTGACCGGTGCCGTGCTCGCGGCGGATCCCTCCGGGCTGCTCAGCCGGATGTACATCTCCTTCTGGATCCCCACCGCGGTCCTCACCGCGGCCCTGCTGATCAAGCTGCCCACCATCATCCGGCTCTGGCGCGACCCGCTGCTGCGCGCGGTCGGCGGGCTGCTGCTGCTCGCCTGCGCGGTGTTCGTGTTCGTGACGCCGTCCACCATCGCCTGGACCAACCGCGTCACCGGCGTCCCGAACATCTCGGCGCCCTGGTGCTACTCGCTGCTCACCGCGTTCTGCGCGTCCTGCCTGCTGCTGATCATCGCCTGGCGCAACGGGCTGACCCGGCGCTCGGCCGGGACCCGCCGGGCCATGCGCTGGGTGATCAGTACCTACGCGGCGGTGATCGTCGCGCTGTGGGTGCTGTTCTTCCTCGCCGACGCGCCCGAGGAGCGGCTGCGCGACCTCGACACGTACTACGCCACCACCCCGTTCATGCGCGAGGAGATCCTGCTCTACCTGCTCGCCCACTGCGTGGCCGTGCTGATCACGTCCAAGCTGATCTGGGAGTGGGTGCGCACCGACGGGCTGGACGCCTGGCTGCGCTGGGGACTGAAACTGCTGGGCGCCGGCTACGGCCTGAACCTGATCTTCGACGCGTCCAAGCTGACCGCCGTCGTGGCCCGCTGGACCGGGCACGACGTGGACTGGCTGAGCACCCACCTGGCACCGCCGGTCGCCGCGCTCTCCGCGATCCTGATCGCGGTCGGCTTCATCCTCCCGCACGCCGGCCAGTACCTGCACGACCGCTGGCGGGTGCGGCTCGCCCACCGCGAACTGCGGCCGCTGTACGTGCTGATGCGCGGGGTCAGCGGCTCCGGCGTCCCGGTGGTGCTGCGCGCCACCCCCGAGCTGCGGCTGATCCGCCGCGAGACGTTCATCCGCGACGTGCTGCTGCCGCTGTCCCGGCACCTCGACGAGGAGCTGGGCCGCCGGGCGTACGCGGCGGCGCTCGCCCTCGGCCATCCGCCGGTCCGGGCCAAGGCGCTGGCCGCCGCCGTCGCCGTCCAGGACGCCGTCGAGCGCAAGCGGCGGTCGCCGGAGAGCGACGGCTCCGGCGATCCCGACACCACGGACCTGCTCCAGGAGATCGGCGCCGTGTCCCGGGCCCTCCGCCGTCCCGAAGTCCTCGACGCGGTCCGCGCCCGGGCCGCCGCATCGTCAGAGAGCGTGTCCGTCCATGAGTGAACGCCCCACCACCGCCGTCGTCCTCGGCGGCTCCCTCGCCGGCCTGCTCGCGGCCGGCGCGCTGGCGGAGGTCGCCGACCGGGTCACCGTGGTGGAGCGGGACCCGCTGCCCACCGGGGCGGTTCCGCGCAAGGGGCTGCCGCAGGCGCGGCACGTGCACCAGCTGTGGTCGGGCGGGGTACGGGCGCTGGAGCGGCTGCTGCCCGGGGTGACCGGGGAGCTGACGGCCGCGGGCGCGCACCGCCAGCGGGTCACGACCGACATGGTCGTGCTGTCCCCGCGGGGCTGGTTCCGGCGCTGGGACGAGTCCCACTTCATGCTGCTGTGCAGCCGGGACCTGCTGGACGCGACGGTACGGGCCCGGACGCTGGCCCGCCCCCGGATCGAACTGGCCGACGGTACCGAGGCGCTGGGGCTGTGCGGCACGGACGCGGCGGTCACCGGGGTGCGCGTGCGGCACGCCGACGGGGCCGAGCGGACCCTCCCGGCCGACCTGGTCGTCGACGCCACCGGGCGCGGCTCGCGCACGCCGTGCTGGCTCGCGGAGAGGGGGCTGCCCGAGCCGAAGCGGCGGGAGGTGGACTCCGGTCTGGCCTACGCCAGCCGGACCTACCGGGCGCCCGAGGCGGCCCGGGACGGCTTCCCCGTGGTCAGCGTCCAGCCGGACCCGCGCGCCGGGCAGCCCGGGCGCGGGGGTGTGCTGCTGCCGATCGAGGACGGCCGGTGGCTGGTCACGCTGTACGGCTCCCACGGCGGCGAGCCCCCCACCGACCCGGCCGACTTCGAGCGCTACGCCCGCGCGGAGCTGCGCCACCCGATCCTGGCCGACCTCCTTGAGCAGGCGGAGCCCCTGGGCGACCCGGCCTTCACCCGCACGACGGTCAACCGGCGGCACTACTACGAGCGGATGCCCGCCTGGCCGGCCGGCCTGGTCGTGCTGGGCGACGCGCTCGCCGCCTTCAACCCCGTCTACGGGCACGGCATGTCGGTCGCCGCGCAGAGCGCGGTGGCGCTGCGGGACGCCGTACGGCGGTACGGGTGGGGCGCGCCCGCGCTGGCCCGGCGCGCCCAGCGGGCGGTGGCCCGGCCGGCCGGGTCGGCCTGGGAGCTCGCCGTGGGCCAGGACGTGTTCTACCCGGGGGCCACGCGGAGCGGGCCCACGCTGCGGGAGCGGGCGGTGGCGGCGTACGTGGACCGCCTGATGTACACCGCCACCGGCAACGGCCGCGTGGCCCGCAGGGTGACCGACGTGACGTCCCTGGAGCGCGGCGCGCAGGTGCTGCTGGCGCCGCGCGTGCTGCTGGCG
This sequence comes from Streptomyces cinereospinus, assembly GCF_042430725.1. Taxonomy (NCBI): domain Bacteria; kingdom Bacillati; phylum Actinomycetota; class Actinomycetes; order Kitasatosporales; family Streptomycetaceae; genus Streptomyces; species Streptomyces cinereospinus. The sequence continues at coordinate 94,358 of NZ_JBHMCY010000004.1, forward strand.
GCCGTCGCCGGACCGCTGAGACCGGCGCTGGGCGCCCCACCGCTGACGACCGAGGAACGCAAGGCGGCGGGGCTGTCCTGAGGTTCATGTCTCCTGAGCGGCGTGTCGCGAGACAGTCGGCGGTGAAGCGCACCCGGGCGCTGCGCCAGTTCGCCGACAGGCGTGCCACTCAGAAAACAGTACCGATCAACCGAGCCAGACCGGCCACGCTGTGGAGCACATAGCGCTCCACGTACCAGGGCTTCAGCAGCGGCACCGTCATGAGCAGTCCACCGGGGAGGAGCAGGAGCGGCAGAGCCGGCGCGGGTACCGCCGAAGTGGCCACCGTGGGCACGCCGGCGGCCGCCGCCTTGCGTGCCAGATACCGAGCGAGAGCCAGCCCGACCGCCGGGACGGCGAAGAAATGCAGCCAGACAGCCAGGCTTCGGCAGCCCAGCCAGCCCAGCTGTTGGGCGGCCTGTCCGGCACCGCTTGCCAGCGGCAGCAGCGCGGCTGGACGGCCGCTTCACCGCAGGACTGCTTTGAGGGGCGCCCAGCGAGAGGCCATCGGACTGGCCTTCCTGGAGATCGCCCGCAAACGCCGCGCCCCTGGGAAAGACCAGCAGCGCGCAGCTAAAAGAAGTCTGCACCTCATCAACGGCCAAAAAGGATCTCCACAGGTGTGATCAGTACGTGATCGTATGTACTCAGCGTTTCGGGTGTGTCACTCCGAGTCGCTCATCATCATGTCCGCACTCAAGGAGCTCTCTTGCGTAACAAGACCAGCGCCCTCCTTCTGGCCAGCGCCATGGCGGCGGGAAGCGTCCTGCTCAGCGCACCTGCGGCCTCGGCCGCCGCCTATTGCTCCAGCGACGGTTACACAGTGACCGGTTTACCCATCGAGCGGTGCACCACGCTGTCCAACGGCGTCCTCGTCCACAAGAAGGACTACAACAACCCGACGCGGATATGGACCACCTACGACAAGACGGGTGGCTCCACCGTCAGCGTGCGCCTTGGTTACACCCTGTCTGGTGGTACCACGTACTCCGGCTACTTCTCCATCAGTTCTGGCCAGACCGTGCAGAGGTCCTGGAGCCGGTCCGGGGCGTTCATGTGCTATAGCAGCACCGGTCTACTGGATTACTCCGGCGGCCACTTCCAGACGCCGGCCGCTCACTGCTGAGACAAGCGGTGGCGAGGGCCCCGTCGTCACCGGCGGGGCCCATCTGCCGGTACCACGCACCCAATCTGCCCAAGGACTCCCGTGTTCACCGCGATCTTCCAAAACCACTTCGGCTATCTGGTCATATGCTCGTTAGTCGCCGTCGCTCTCGGCGGTGCGGCGTGGCTCCTCTCCCACCGCCTCGGCAACCCGAACGGCATGTGGTGGGGAGGACTCACCGCCACCGTCACCGGCGTGCTCGGCGTCACGTTCATGGGCGGCGGCACGGCCACACGCCAGTGTGTCGTCAACCACGACCTCATGGAGCCCTTCCGCGCGACGCAGGGGCTGTGGAACCTGGCCATGACGGTGCCGCTCGGGCTGTTCGCCCTCCTGGCGGTGCGGCGCTTCCCGCCCGTGCTGATCGCAGTGGTGACGCTGCCCCTGGCCATCGAGTTCGCACAGGCATCGGTCAACGGCCTCGGGCGCAGTTGCGACAGCGCTGACGCCGAGATGAACATCCTGGGCGGCCTCGCAGGACTCGTCATCGCCGCGGCGGTGCTGGCGCGACGCGGTGCACTCGACTGGCGTGCCGATGCCAAGGCGTCGACGGTCGCCGCCGTGGTCATCGGAGTCCTCGGCGCCGGCCTGGCGCGTCCCCTGATCGCACTGACCCACGTGGACGGCACGACCTTGGTGGCCGCCGACTCCGGACAGCGCCAGGCCGTCGAGGCCAAAGTCGAGGAGGCGTTCGGGGACCACTACGAGCTGGGCCACATCTACGAGCAGCCTTGCTCGGAAGCGTCCTGCACGACCATCATCTTCAATCTGCTCAGCAAGGACAGGGAACACCCGCAGGCGTTCAGCCCGGGCAGCCTGTCGTGGCCGGACGAAGAACACCTGAACGTACTCCTCGTCGACAGCGACCGTCCCAGTGTCATGGGGTACCCGGTGAAGGGCGCCGGAAAGCCGTCCACGCAGGAAGAGGCGTACGCGATCGCCCAGCAGTACGTGCGCGACCACTACCCTTGGGCCGAAGACGCGTCCGCGCGCGAGACCTACCAGGTGGGCGAGAAGGCACAGCTCGGCTGGATGACCAGTTACCGGTGGGTCCGCAACGACGTGCTGATGCCCCGCATGCTCGACGTCCAGGTGAGCAGGGCAGGCCAGATAGCCCAGGTGGACGTCACTCTCGGCCCGACGCGCGTGGACCCTCCCAAGGCGCGACTCGACGCCGAGCAGGCCGAGGCCGCCGTGATCGACGGCCTGGTCGCCCAGGCACACGCCAATCAGAACGTCAACGTCGACAAGGCACAGATGAAAGCTCAGTATCAGGTCGAGGCGTTCACGCTCAAGGCAGTGAAGCGCGACGGTGCATGGCGAAGCGAGTGGCTCGTCAACGTAACGATGCGCGAAGAGACGCACGAGGCCGACGCGGAGCCGACGGCCGGGGCGGAGATGTGGAGGGTGGATGCTGCCGACGGCCAGGTTTACGACAGTGTGAACATCCCGGTGAACAACAGCTGAACCACCTGGTGACCTGGTCGGCTGTCTGCACGTCCCGGGCGGTCACGGCCGTGCGTCCGACCAGCTCGTGGGGGTCGTCTCCCCCCTGCGGTCGGCCGCGGAGCGGTGGCTGCGATCAGGCCGGCGCCCGGGCTCACAGCGCGCACGCCGGCTGGGGCAGGCCCGTGCCGGCGGCGGGGACCACCAGCAGGGAACCCGACAGCGGCGGCGGCGCCGGCAGGCCGGTGCGGGCCGTGGTGACGTACAGGTCCGTCAGGCCGGCGCCGCCCTGAAGGCACACGCCGTGGGGCGGGGCACCGGCAGGGTGAGGACCCGGTCCAGTACGCCGACCGGCGTGTAGCGGCGCACCGCGCCGCCGTCCCACAGGGCCACCCACACGCAGCCGTCGGCGTCGACGGTGAGGCCGTCGGGGAGGCCCGCGCCCTCCTCGATCTCCGCCAGGGGGCGGCGGCCGGTCACCCGGCCGCCGGCGCAGTCGAAGACGTCGATGCGCCGGGTCGGGGAGTCGACGTAGTACATACGGCGGCCGTCCGGGCTCCAGCCGGTGCCGTTGCTGACCGTCACGTCGTCGAGGACGACCTCCACCGAGCCGTCGGGCGCGATCCGGGACAGCGTGCCGCCGCCCGGTGCCTCGTCGTACCGCATGGTGCCCGCCCACAGCGCGCCGTCCGGCGCCACCGCGGCGTCGTTGGCGCGGCGGCCGGGGACCGGCTCGTGGTGCAGCCAGCGGAAGCCGCCGTCCGGGCCGAGCAGGCCCACCCCGTCCCGCAGGTTCAGCACCAGGCCGCCGTCGGCGCGGGGCTTGGCCGCGCCGACGTGCTGGGGTGTGGTGCGCACCGTGCGGCGGCCGGTGGCCGGGTCGAAGGTGTGCAGGCGGAAGCCGAGGACGTCGATCCAGATTAGGTGCCCGGCGCGGGCGTCCCAGGCCGGGCCCTCGCCCAGCGCCGCCCCGGCGCGCACCGCCACCTCGCAGGCCGTCATGAGGCGCTCCGGTGGCCCAGGCGCTCCGACAGCTCGGCCGCGCCCTTCGCGGCGAGCTGCTCCAGCTCCGTGCGCCGCTCCTCGCTCCAGCGGATCATGGGCACCGAGATGGACAGGGCGGCCACCACCTGGCCGGTGCGGTCGCGCACCGGGGCGGCGACGCAGGAGACGTCCGGGTTGGACTCGCGGCTCTCCACCGCGATGCCCCGCTGCCGGATCACGGTCAGCGCAGCGCGCAGGCAGGCCGGGTCGGTGATGCTGTTCGGCGTCATCGCGGCCAGCGGGGCGCCGTCGGGGACGCGGGCCGCGAGCTCGTGCTCGGGCAGGAAGGCCAGCAGCATCTTGCCCACGGAGGTGCAGTGGGCGGGCAGCCGGCGGCCGGCCGCGGAGACCATGCGGACGGCGTGCGTGGAGTCGACCTTGGCGATGTAGATGACGTCCGTGCCCTCCAGGATCGCCACGTGCACCGTCTCGTCGCAGGTCTCGGCGACGGACCGGGCGACCTGCCGGCCCTCGGCGGCGAGGTCGAGCTGCTCGGCGTAGCGGCTGCCGAGCTGGTACGGGCGCACTCCGAGCCGGTAGCGGCCCGGCCGGCCGGGGACCGGCACGATGTACGACCGGGCGGCGAGCGTGGTGACCAGCTCGTGCACGGTGGTGCGCGGCAGCTGGAGCCGGCGCACGATGTCGGGGGCGGAGAGCGTGCCGTCCCCGTCGAGGAAGAGCTCCAGGATGTCGAGAGCCCGGGTCACGGCGGGTACGAGGCGTCCCACGGCCGGCCCCCTCCCTTGCGTTCTGAGACTTTCGTCTGTGCTTGCGTCGGTGACGTGCTGTGCCGGCCGGCTCCGCCGACCGCACCCTGTGCGTTCGAAATACCAACATGCGGCCGGAATGGCGGACACAGGCTACTCACGGAGCGTTTGCCCGGGCAATGGGCCGGCCCGGTCGGCGGGACACCCCGGCGGGACACCCCACGGAGTGCCGCCCCGGCCGATCTCGCCGCGCGGCCGCCCCGCGCTCAGCACCCATGGCTGGAACGGCTCCAGCGCCTCGGTGTGCTCGGTGCAGAACAGCTTCGGCGCAGAAGCGCACCGGTGCAGAACAGCTTCGGTGCAGACCAGCTTCGGTGCAGACCAGCGCCTCCCCTGCGGGCGGCAGCCGTCACCGGCCGGTCGCCCGCCCGGGCGGGGCGCGGCCCGTTCCGCGCCCGGCGTCCGGGTGGTCCAGGCCGCAGCCGACCGCCCCGGCACGGCCCGCCTGCGGCTGCCGCCCGACGACACCGGCAGCCGGGGCGTGACGTCCCTCGTCCGCGGGAACGTCCACGCCCACGCGATGGACGTCCGCTGCGTCACGCCGGACGAACCGGGCCTGCGGGACATGGGGTCCGTCAAGACCGACGTGGACGGCGGCGAAGTCCCTTTACACGGCCGGATCCGATACGTCAACTCCGTGCTGTTCCTTCCGGGCGGACGGCGCCCGGGAGGGGGCCGTATGGGCGACGATGGTGCGCATGCCGTCCTCCCCAGACACCCCCACCAGCCCCTTCTCCCTCGTCGAGTTCCAGGTGGTCCTGCTGCGCCGCATGGCCGACCACAACGCCGACCTGGTCGAGGACGCCCGCCGCGAACTGGGCGTCTCCGTCATGCGGATGCAGGACGCGAACCGGCGCTGGCAGCTGCTGCTGCGCTCACCGCGCGTCCGCGCCGCCCAGAGCCGGCACCGGGCCATCCTCGGCGCCCCCGAGTGGACGACCTCGCGCCGCGTCGGCGAGCTGGACTGCGAGGCCTGGCAGTGGCCGGTCCCGCTCTGGCCCGACCTGCGCTTCGAGGTGCTGCTCGCCCCGGGCGGCGCGGTCTGGAACGAGCGGCTGGTGCGCGCGCCCGACGCCGAGCCCGCCGAGCTGCACACGGTGGAGGACCTCTGCCCCTGGTCCTGCACGATCGACGACGCGGCCCGCGCCTTCGCCCCCGCCCGCCCCCTGGAGGGCTCGGCCCCGAGCCGCTGGGGCCTCGCCTTCTCCGCCCCGGACGCCGAGGGCCGGCGCCACGAGGTGACGGCCGAGTTCACCTGGGGCCTGCTCCAGCGCACGCTGATCGGCGGCCGGCGCGTGCTGTGACCGGCACCGGGACACCCGGCCGGGAGTCCCGGCACCCGCCGGTCACCCCCCGGCGGCCGCCAGCACCGCCGCCACCACCCGGGGGACGGAGGCGGGGTGCAGGAACAGGAACAGGTTCGGCTCGACCAGCTCCAGTTCCATCACCCGCGGCCGTCCGTCCTCCCCCTCGACCAGGTCGACGCGCGCGTACAGCAGCTCGGGCGCGCCGGGCACGGCGGCCAGCGCCCGCCGGGCGACGGCCAGTTCCGCGTCCGTCGGCTGCCAGACCTCCAGCCCGGGGTGGGCGGCCTTCCGCTCGTCGTACGCCGTCCCGTGCGCCAGCACGGCCCCCTTCCGGCTGGCGTGCAGCAGCCGCCCGCCGAAGAACTGCAACGCCCGCTCCCCGCTGACGTCGATGCCCGTGACGTACGGCTGCACCATCGCGGTGAGGCCCTCGGCGTGCATGCGCCGGACGTGCCGTACGGCGGTGTCCCGCGGGCCGGGTGCGTAGCGGGCGGCGAACCGCGCGCCCGCGCCGGAGGCCGGCTTGACGACGTACTCCCGGTCGGCGGGGAACTCGACCTCCTCGCCCGGCGCGGCGTACCGGGTCGGCACCACGGGCACCCCGGCCGCCGCCAGCTCACCCAGGTACCGCTTGTCGACGTTCCACCGCACCACGTCCGGCGGATTGGCCAGCCGTGTGGCCTTCCCGCAGGCCTCCGCCCACGCCGTGAACTCGGCCACCCGCCAGCTGTAGTCCCAGGTCGACCGGATCACGACGAGGTCGAACGCGCCCCAGTCGACCCCGGCCCGGTCCCACTCGACGGCCACCGCCTCGGCCCCGGCCCGCGTCAACGCCTCCAGCAGCACCGGCAGATCGCGGTCGGTACTGACCTCGGGTCCCGGCCGGCAGGTGACGAGGGCTATACGGGCCACGGCTTCTCTCCATCCTGGTGACGGCCTCCGCGCACGACCTCTTCGCACGCACGTTCTTCGGATCGGCCGCCCCGCAGGCTAACAACCGCCGCCGAGCGGCGAGGATGTCGGGCGGAGCGTGTCTCCCGGCGGCCGATGCTGTACGGAAGGACACGGCCACCGGAGCACACCACAGCCCGACCGACCACAGCCCGACCTGCCACCCACCGACCGCCCACCCGGCGACCACCGACGCCCGGCATCAAACGCCCGACACCCGACACCCGACGCCCAAGGAGTACGACGCGTGCCCCCACTCTTCCCGGCCCTCGGCCACGAACCGGCCGAGCGGCCCGCCCTGACCTTCGGCGACCGCTCCCTGACCTACGCGGAGTTGGCCGCCGCCTCCGGCGCCGTCGCCGAGCGGGTCCGCGCCTTCGCCCGCGTGGCGGTCTGGGCGACCCCGGCCCTGGAGACCGCCGTCGCCACCGTGGGCGCCCTGCTCGCCCAGGTGGCCGCCGTACCGCTCAACCCGAAGTCCGGTGAGGGGGAACTCGGGCACATCCTCGCCGACAGCGCCCCGGACGCCGTCCTGACCGCGCCCGGCGCCGAACTGCCCGCCCCGCTCGCCGCCCTGCCGCGTCTGGACGTCGACGTCCGGGCGGCGGGCCCCGTCCCGGCGGACGACGCCGACGACGACGCCCCCGCGCTGATCGTCTACACCTCCGGCACCACCGGCCCGCCCAAGGGCGCCGTGATCCCCCGCCGCGCGATCGCCGCCACCCTGGACGCGCTCGCCGACGCCTGGCGGTGGACCGGCGACGACGTGCTCGTGCACGGGCTGCCCCTGTTCCACGTGCACGGACTGGTCCTCGGCGTCCTCGGCCCGCTGCGCCGCGGCGGGTCGGTCCGCCACCTCGGCCGGTTCAGCCCCGGGGGCGTGGCCCGGGAGCTCGCCGCCGGCGCGACCGTGCTGTTCGGCGTGCCGACGATGTACCACCGCATCGCCGAGGCGCTCCCCGGCGACCCGGAGCTGGTCGAGGCGCTGGCCGGGGCGCGGCTGCTGGTCTCCGGCTCGGCCGCGCTGCCCGTGCACGACCACGAGCGGATCACGTCCGCCACCGGCCGCCGGGTGGTCGAGCGGTACGGGATGACCGAGACGCTGATGAACACCAGCGTCCGGGTGGACGGCGAGGCCCGCCCCGGCAGCGTCGGCGTCCCGCTGCCCGGTGTGGAGCTGCGGCTGGTGGAGGACGACGGGACGCCCCTGGCGGCGTACGACGGCGAGACCGTGGGCGAGATCCAGGTGCGCGGCCCCAACCTGTTCACCGAGTACCTCAACCGGCCCGACGCCACCGCCGCCGCGTTCACCGCCGACGGCTTCTTCCGCACCGGCGACATGGCGGTGCGCGACCCGGACGGCCAGGTCCGCATCGTCGGCCGCAAGGCCACCGACCTGATCAAGAGCGGCGGCTACAAGATCGGCGCCGGTGAGATCGAGAACGCGCTGCTGGAGCACCCCGGGGTGCGCGAGGCCGCCGTCACCGGTGAGCCCGACCCCGACCTCGGTGAGCGGATCGTCGCCTGGATCGTGCCGGCCGACCCCCAGGCGCCGCCCGGCACCGAGGAACTGGCCGGCCACGTGGCCCGCCGGCTCGCCCCGCACAAGCGGCCCCGGGTCGTGCACCACCTCGACGCGCTGCCCCGCAACGACATGGGGAAGATCATGAAGCGGGCGCTGGGCGGCCATGCCTGAGCGCCGCTCCGCCCGCGCGGCCCTCGCCCTGGTCACCGACGACTTCGCCGAACTGCCCCACCCGGCACGGCCGTCCCGGCCCGACGGCCCGCTGGCCTGGGAGGGCTACGACGCCTCGCGGGCCCGCGCCGCCGACCGCACCGGCGAGGACGAGTCCGTGGTCTGCGGCACCGCCCGCGTCGAGGGCACCGAGGCCGTCCTGATCGCCTTCGAGTTCGGCTTCCTCGGCGGCTCGCTCGGCGAACGCACCGGCGACCGGCTGGAAGCGGCCCACACCCACGCCCGGGCCCACCGGCTGCCGGTCGTCGCGCTGATCGCCACCGGCGGCAGCCGGATGCAGGAGGGCATGGTCGCGCTGAGCCAGCTCCAGCGGGTGGCCCGGCAGTCCGCGCTCACCCGTGCGGCCGGGCTGCCCCAGCTCGCCGTGGTGCGCGACCCCACCACCGGCGGCGGCTGGGCCACCCTCGGCGCCGGTGCCGACGTGATCCTGGCGCTGCCCGGCGCCCAGGTCGGCTTCGCCGGCTCCCGGGTCCGACCGGCCGACGCGGACCCGGCGGCGTACACGGCCGAGGCGCAGGTGGCGGCGGGCGCCGCCGACGCGGTCGTGCCCGAGCAGGAGCTGCGGCCGGTGCTGGGGCGGTGGCTGCGGCTGCTGACCGCCCCGTCCGGCGAACCGGCGCCGCCGCCCCGGCCGCTCGGCGCGACCGCTCCGCCCGCCACCGGCTGGGAGGCGGTGCTGCGTGCCCGCTCCCCGCGACGCCCGCGCGCGGGACGCTACGTGGACGCCTACTTCACCGACCGGGCGGAGATCAGCGGCGACCGGTGCGGCGGCACCGACGACGGGATGCTGTGCGGCTTCGGCACCCACGCGGGCCGCACGGTCGCGTACGCCGCCCAGACCGGGACGGCGACCCGTCCCGCCGGTTACCGGACCGCGGCCCGGCTGATCCGGCTCGCGGACCGGCTGGGCATCCCGGTGCTGACCCTGGTGGACACCCCGGGGGCCGCGAACGACGCGGAGGCGGAGCGGCAGGGCGCGGGGGCGGCGATCGCCGACCTCTTCGGCGCGGTGGCCGCGGCCCGCACCCCGATCACCACGCTGGTGATCGGCGAGGGCGGCTCGGGCGGCGCGCTCGCCCTGGCCGCCCCGGGCAACACGTGGGCCACCCCGGACAGCTACTTCTCCGTCATAGCCCCGGAGCTGGCCGCCGCGATCCTCAAACGGCCGCCGCAGGAGGTGGAGTCGACGGCCGGTCAGCTCCGCCTGCGCCCGCAGGACCTGGCGGAGCTGGGGGTGATCCGGACCGACGGGCGGACGACCCCGGGCACGGAGGGCCGTTGCCGCTGAGCGCGGCGGGATCTGCGCGCGGACCACGGCGGCGCCGCCTCCCCGTCCCAGGGAGGCGGCCCCGCCCGCCTGTCCCTCCGGTTACCCCGCTCGCCGCACCTCGAACGCACCCGTGACCGTCCGGATCACCGGCCCGCCCCGCCCGTCGCGCCGAGTCCCGCAGCGCGCCCGGCGACACGTTCGCCGAGACGGTCCGGGGGCTGTGGCGGGGCGTGCCCCCGGAGGGCGTGCCCGGCCCGGCCGCCGGCACCGACCGCCGCCGGGTGCGGGACCTGCGCCGCACCCCGCTGACGACCCGTGCGGAACTGGACCGGGACGCCGGCCGCGTGCAACGGGCGGTGTCCGGTCTCTCCGGCCCGGTCGGGGAGGCCCCGGACCGCGCCGCCCGCGGCGTCGGCCCGGCCTTCGTCGGCCACGCGCCGGACGACCGGACCCGGGCCGGGCCGCCGGCCGCCGGCGCCCCGTACCCGGTGGGCGGCCTGCGCGAGCCGGTGGAGATCGCCCGGGACCGGCCGTGAGCGGCCGAAGTCAAGCGCGCCGTGCCCGGCGGCCGCCAGGACCACCCGTACGGACGCACCCCGCCCGGCCCCCTCCAGAAGGCGTCCGGTGCCCCGCCCCGCGCACGATGCCACCAGAGGCCCGCCGCCCGGCGGCACCTCGGTCCGTGCGCTCGGGAGGATCCGACATGACCGCCAGTCTGGAGCAGCTGCGGCGCTGCCACTTCGCCGTCGACCTGGGTGCGGCGCGGACGCGGGTGTACGTCAAGGGCGCGGGGCTCGTCGTGGACCAGCCCTCGGTGGCCGCCGTCAACACCCGTACCGGGGCGCTGATCGCGGTCGGTGAGCTCGCCGAGAAGATGACGGGCCGCACCCCGCACTACATCCGGGTCGTCCGCCCGGTCTCCGGCGGAACCGTGGTCGACATCGAGATGGCCCAGCGGATGCTGCGCCACCTGCTCGGCGAGAAGGTCCGCCGTGCGCTGCGCCGCAAACCGCGGCTGCGCGCCGCCGCCTGCACGCCGCACGACGCCGATCCCCTCGCCCGGCGCGCCACCGTCGAGACGCTCGTCGGTCTCGGCGCCCGGCGCGTGGAGCTGGTCGACACGCTCATCGCCGCCGCCGTGGGCTGCGGGCTGCCGGTGGAGCAGCCCGAGGCGACCATGGTCCTGGTGTGCGGCGCGGCCGCCACGCAGGTCGCGGTGCTCTCCCTCGGCTCGATCGTGACCGCCGCCCGGATACCGGTCGGGGGCGAGGCCGTGGACCACGCGATCGTGCAGCACCTGCGGCACGCGCACGAGCTGATGCTGCCGAGCCAGTCGGTACGGCCGCTGCAACTCGCCCTGTCCAGCAACGGGCTGACCCCGCGGGGACCGGCCTCCACGGAGATCCACGGGCGCGACGTCGCCACCGGCCTGGCCCGCAGTGTGCGGGTCGACACCGCCGCCGTGCGGAACGCCATCCAGACGCCGCTGACCGCCGTGCTCGACGGCATCGGCAGGGTGCTGCGGGACTGCCCGCCGGACCTGGTGGCCGACCTCGCCGACCGGGGGATCATGATGGTCGGCGGCAGCGCCCTGCTGCCCGGGTTCGACCAGATGCTGCGGCAGGCCACCGGCATGCCGGTGCACATCGCCGAACGGCCCGACGTGTGCGCCGTACAGGGCCTCGGCACCATGCTGGAGGGCCGGATCGAGCCGCTGGCGCTGGACCCGCGGGACCCGCGGGACACCTGAGCCGCGCCCGGACGGCCGGGCCCGGCGGGACGGCTCACCGGGTGAACCAGCAGCGGACCGTCGTCCCCTCCTCGCCGGTGTGCAGCCGTACGAGGTCGGCGACCAGGTTGACCAGCAGCAGTCCCCGGCCGCCGCGCTGGTCGCGGGCGGCCGGACGGCGGCCCGCCAGCGGGTCGGTCAGCCGGCCCGCGTCGCGGACCTCGCACACCACGTGCCCGTCCTCGGCCCACACCCGCAGCACGCCCGAACCCCCGCCGTGCACCACGCTGTTGGTGGTCAGTTCGGCGGTGACCAGCGCCAGGTCCGCCAGCCGCGTCCCGGCCAGCCCCCACCGGGCCCCCGCCCGGGTGGCGGTGTGCCGGGCCGCCGGCAGGGTCTCGGCGGCGAAGGCGAAGCACAGCGCGTCCGGCACCACGGGCAGCGGCTCGTTGTACCGGCCGACGACGCCCTGCCAGTCGTACGCCGCACTGTCCCGCTCCCGGCCCGCGGCGATGACCGTGGGATGGGTGGCGCGGGCGTCGGCCAGCACCCGCTCGTCCAGCGCCCGGACGTCGTACGGGCACAGCACGGTCACCCGGCGGCCGGTGAACGCCGCGTTGATCAGCGCCTCGTGCTGGGCGCAGGCCGGGTACTCGGCGGGGCTGCGGCCGGCCCAGACGGGCTCGCCGACGATCCGCACCCGGCGGCCGGCCGGCTGGGCGTCGGCGAACGCCCGGAGCACTCCGGGGATGATCCGCCCGGGGTTGCGGCCGGCCTCGCGCATGTCCAGCAGCCGCACCGCTCCGGCGATGTCGCCGAGCCCGTCCCGGATCAGCGCCAGGTTCTTGCCGGGCACGGCCACCGCCACCGGGTGCCCCGCGGCGAGACCCTCGCGGATGAAGGGGAGGGTGCCGTCGAGGTACTCCTGCTCGTCGGCGTAGAACAGCGCGGGGTGCGCGAAGGACTCCGCTGCGGCACTCATGACATCGACACCTCGATCGCCGACAGATCGGGCCAGAACAACTCCAGTGTCCGGCACAGGGTGGGCGGCGGCCGGTGCAACACGACCCGCCGGCCGACGGGCAGCCGTCGCACGGCGTCCACGAGCATCCCGGCGCCGCCGACGTCCACGAACGTCACGGCGGCCAGTTCCAGATGACACACCTCGCTGCTGTCCCGCACGACCGCCTCCAGTGCGCCTTCCCAGATCCCGCGCGTGGTCAGTCCCACCTCCCCCACCGCGCGTACGCCGAACCGGCCGGCCAGCGGGGCGACCGTGAGCTGTGCCGCCACGCCGCCGGCACCGGTGGGAACGGGGTACTGGATGGTCACAGTCGTCTCCCCCTGTACCTGGTCATCGTCGCTCGTACCCCGATGCGAACCAGTCAATCCATGAAGAGGAACGGTCGGTTGGACCCTCCGGTGGAGCTGAGAGGGGACGTCCGTCCGGTGGCTGCGCCCCCGCCCTCGGGGCGTTGCCGCCGAGGCCCGCTCGACGTCCCGGAAGGCGGCCTCCTGCCGCCACCGGACCGCGGCCTCGGCGCTGCCGTCCAGCAGCCGGCGGCAGCCGGGGCGCGGACCGAGCGGTGCGGGCGGGGCGACCGTGGGTGACGCGGCACGGGGACCGGCCGGATCAGCCCGCGTGGCGGGGGTTCCCGGGGCCCGCGTTCGGGTCGACGATGGAGGCGGAGGCGCGCCCGTCGCCGCGCGCCCGTGTCCACCGCACCGTTCCGGACCAGTGAGGCCCGCCATGGAGGAACCGGCCTACCCGCCCGAGCCCTGGCACCTGCGCGGCCGTATGTACGTCTCGGTCCGGCGCGTCGCGCCGGACCGGCTCCCCCGGTGGCGGCTGCCGCCCGGGGCCCGGCCCCTGATCGTCGGGGGCCGGTGCACGCTGCTCGTCTTCTGGGTCGACTACCGGCCCGACGGCGTACTGGCCTACCGGGAACTGCTGGTGGCGCCGGCGGTGGTGCACCGCCGGCGGATCCGGGCCACCGCGGTGGCCGTATGGGTCGACAGCCCCGCGTCGCGGGCCGGCGGACGCGCCCTGTGGGGCATCCCCAAGGAACTCGGCGACCTCGGCGCCGACGCCGGCCGCTTCCGGCTGCGCGCCCCGGGCCCCGGGTCGGTCTCCGGCGAGTTCACCGCCGGCCGCGTCACCGTGCCCGTGCGCCGGCCCCTGCGGGCCACGCTGGTGCAGTGGCGCGGGGCGGAGGTGGTCGACGTCCCCGTGGCCCTGAGCGGCCGGCTCACCCACGGCCGGCTCCGCATGACCGCGGACCCCGCCGGGACCCTGGCCTTCCTCACCGACGACTCACCGCGCCCCGCCGTGCGCCTGGACGACTTCCGCTGCACGGTCGGACGCCCCCGCGACTGACGGGGTGGGGCCCCTCCCGCCGGGCGCACGGCAGCCGGTGCGGGCCTCGCGCGGGGAAGACGGTGGCGAGGTCTCTGCCGGAGCCCTTTCACAGCCCGTGCCGGTCGAGGATGCTCATCAGCTTGCGCCGGCGTTTGAGTTCCGCCCGCAGGCCGGCGAGATACCCGGTGAACGCGTCCTCGGTCCCCAGCGCGCGATGGCAGTCACGGGCCGCCAGGAGCAACCCGGCCACGCGCTCGTAGGCCCGGTCCCCGGTCGGCTCCTTCGACCGCTCGACCAGCCGCAGGTACACGCCGAGCGCCTCGGCCGGACGTGTCTCGCGCGACAGGCCGGCGAGTCGCTCCCACTGCCGATCGTCCGCGCGGTCGGCCGCCTCCAGCCAGGCGGCGTCCAGGTCGCCGTCGTCGAGCAGCGCGTCGATCAGCACGGGCCCGCCGGGCCGGCCGCGCTCACGACGGGCGTCCTCGCTCAGAACGGCCAGTGCGGCCGCGCGTTCGCTCTTCCAGCAGCCTGCCGCCCGGGCGGCGGAGCGCAGCTGCCGGTACGCGGCGAGGGACCGCTCGACACGGAACCGGTCCCAGCGCACCGCGAACGCGTCCGCCACCCGCCCCGTCTCCGCGTACCGGACGCATACATGGTCGACCAGACGGCTGTCGATGTGCGTCTCGGCGGCACAGTCCCGCAGTCCCCGCTCGGCCCAGGCGAGTGCCTCTTCCGTGCGGCCCGCCGTTTCCAGTTCCTCGGCGATGAGCAGATGGGTGGCACCGGACGGATCGAGGTCCTGCGCGTGCAGGGCGACCAGTGCGTCGACGTCGCCCTCCGCCTTGATCAGGCGCTCCATCAGGTACCGCTCCGCCCAGCCGGACGGCCTGCGCCTGAGTGCCTCAGCCGCCAGCTGCCGCATGCGGGCCAGTCCGCTCGGCCCCAGCACGTCGGCGTAGTCGAGCGGATCCAGCTCCGTCACATCGCTGTCGTCGGCGAGCAGACGTTCTACCAGCCACTCCGCCAGCCGGTCCGGATCGGGGCGTGCGACCCCGCAGGCCTCCAGATGGGCCTCCGCCACCGCGGCGGCGGCCTCCCCGACCACGCCGTCCGAGTCGTCGATCTCCCCGTACGTCTCTCCCAGCACTCGCAGCGCCTCCTCGGCCAGAGCGGCAGCCTGCGCGGCCTCCCCGCCGGCGGTCAAGGCGCGCAGGGCACTCGCCGCCTCGGCGACCTGTCGTCCGTACCCGGAGGCATCCGGGTACTCGATGTACCCGTACTGGGCGAACGGCCGTGGATCGATCAGCGCGATGATCCGATCCCGGACCGTACCGAGGTCACGACGAGTTGCCGCGGCCCGCAGCTCCAAGCGTCGGCGCAGTTCCCGGTCCTCGGCGATCTGCTCCCGCACCAGCGCCAGGAGTTGCTCGCGTGACAGCCCCGAAAGCCACGCTGCCAAGCCGGAGGACCGTGCCCGCGCCGCGGCCCGCTGCTGCGGAATCGTCTTCGCCCGCCGCAGCACGGTCAACCCGACCGCTACACAGTGCTTGCAGAAGTTGCCCTCCTGCCCGTACGGGCAATCGCACCATCCCGAGATCCCGTCATCCCCGCCGAGGGTGAGCTCCACCTCGTAGACATCCGTACCTTGCACCACGGCGGTGACCGAGCCCTCCCCCACCTCCAGCCCACTCACCGCGTCCAGGTACGCCAGCCCCCGCTCGAAGGACCGAGCCCCGGCCAGCACCCTCAGATCGTCCTCGCCGAATCCCACCACTTTCCGTGCCACACCGGCATTCAACCGCGGATCGGCAGCTCTTGGAGACCGCGGCCCCGGCAGTCCACACGTGCGGCCGCACGCGACGACTGAGCACCCCATCGAGCAGCGGGACGTACGGCGCATCAGCGAGATGGGCGGCCCCGAGCGAGGGGACGGTGCACGCCGGGTGGTCGCCGTACTCCGAGCCAAGTGCGTCGGGAGCTTCACGCCAGACGCACCGGGCGTGGGGCAGGTCGTCGCCCTCGCTGCGCGCGAGGCGCCTGCTCTCGGGCCTCGGCCGGCCTCGCCCTTCGGCTGAGAAGCCCACCGATCAGGCAGGCTGGAACCCGCCCCTCGATATACAATCGATTAGATATACTGATACACGCCGCCGTGTACACAGGGAGTTGCCGTGAGCCGAACTGTCATCGACCTCGACGACGAGGCACTGGAAGCAGCCGCCAGAGAACTCGGCACCACCACCAAGCGCGACACGATCAACACCGCCCTGCGCGAGATCACCGCTCGCTACCGGCGCCTGCGCGCACTCGAGAACTCCCGGCAGCTGGTGGCCGACGGAGCCCTGGACATCGACATCCTCCTGGACAAGACCCGGTACCGGCCGTGACCGTCGCCGACTACCTCATCGACACCTCCGCCCTCGCCCGCGTCCTCCTCGCCCAGAACACGGCCGAGTGGGACGACAGGATCGCCGCCGGCCTCGTCGCGATCTGCGACCTCACGGAACTTGAGGTCCTCTACTCCGCCCGCTCTTCCGCGGACCGCGCTCGACTGAAGGCGGCACTCGACGCCCACTACGTCTGGTGTCCGATGCCGGACGGCATCTATCGCCGCTCCCGCGTGGTCCAGGAGCAGCTCACCGCGAAGGGCGAACATCGCAGCGCGGGCCCGGTCGACCTCCTCGTCGCAGCCGCCGCCGAAGAAGCGGGCCTCACCCTGCTCCACTACGACCGCGACTTCGAAACCATCACCCGGACCACGGGACAGCCGGTACGCACGATCGACCTCAGACAGTGATCCTTTTCCAGCCGGACATGGGAACGTAGTAGAGGATGCGGACCGGCCTCGACGATCGCGGTGGCGCGGTCGGCTCTGCGGCAGACTCTCAGCAGGCGCCGGCCCTCGAGGGTGGCGCCTGCAGCCGGCACGGTGAATCCGGGCGCGAGCGCCGCCGCGCAAGCCGTGGCCCGCACAAGGGGGCGGGGATCGGGCAGGCCCCTTGGCGCGCCTTGTCCGCCCAGCATCTGCGCGATGCGGAGCGGGTGTTCACACTGTCGCGGATCCACGGTGTGATGCCCCCGGCGCAACGCGGGCGGCGGCCCAGGGCATGCGAGGCGACCGCACCCATCCCGGAGCATCGTCATCAGGAGCACGACCTCGCGTGGTCGGCGCTCGCCCCCCCACCGCACCGCCGGCCAAGTGATCCGTGCTCGGCGCATCGGCATGACGCCGCCTCACGGACGGAACTCTTCCGCAGCGGTCGCCGCCTTCCGGCTCCTGCCCAACGACCTGTAGGCCGCGCCGCTCGGGCTACACCGCTCACTGCAGGTAGGGGCCATGCCCGGATCAGGGCAGGTCACTCTCTGCGGCTTCCAACAGCGCCCCTGAGCAGCGGATTCTCTCCGTTGAGTCAGAGTTCCCTATCCCCCTGCCAGGAAGAGACGTTTCCGCAGGTCAGGGAACTTGCTGGTGGGGCGGGTGGGACTCGAACCCACGGCCGACGGATTATGAGTCCTTTGAGGATCTTGGCGGCCCTTGCGTTTCTACGCCGATCTGTGGCGTTTCCGCAGGTCAGATGACGTGACCTCTGTCGACACCCCCCTGCCTTTGTCAGCCTGTTCCTATCCTTGCGTCCCCAATGCGTCCCCAACTCCGTCGCACAGCAAAATGGCAGGAGGCTGACATGCGATCGCGCCAGCTCGGAGGGGGATCTCGAATCTGCCCGCAGCGGATTCCCCTTCCAACACCCAGAAAATCTGCCCCAGGTACTCGGGGCGCAGCCTTGTGGCCGTCGTCGCAGGCCAGCGCGTATACGCAGATGAGGCGCCGCGCTGACAACGCGCCAGTCGGCTTGCACGATGGCGTGCGGCATCGAGGTTGCCGAGTGCCGCGTGGGCGATGGCGATGGCCCCGGTCCCCAGCTCCCATGGGGCGTTGCCGGTCGACTTCTCCTCCCACGACGTCAGCGTGTTGCCGGCATTGTCGCGTTCATCCCAGGCAGGCAGGAGGAACACCGCGAGGAGGGGCTATCCATCGGTGGACAAAATGGTGGTTGGGCCACGATTGGTGCGCGGAGGCTACTACGGTACGGGCATGGTTAGCGCGGTCGACCCGGTGATGGCGGGTGATCACGGCGGTCTTGCGGGAGCGGTGACTCGTGGCGTCCTCAAACGACGTACAGGCGGGCGAGCCCTACCCTTTTCGCCAACAGGGTTGGACGTAGAGCTTCTCAGAGCGGTTGAGGCTGCGGCCGCCAGCCTCGTCCCGATCGCTATAGTCCTTCCGCTTCCGGGCACGGCGGCTCCTTTGCTGCTCGGCGCCGCCGCGCTCATTGGGGCGGTGATGCGCGAGCGATCACTCACGTCCCAGGCGGCTGTGGTGTCCCCGCATCTGGCTTCCCGCATTCTCTACGACCAGCTGCTCTTTAAGGATCAGCGCCTGGCTGACTACATACCCCGCACAGCGGTCAGTGTCGACGGTCGGCCCCGAGTCGTCGGCAAGCCACGTCGCGATGCTGGTGGGCGTCTTCACCTTGTCAGTGATCTATCTCGCCTATCCGGCTGGGCGGCGTGCCTTTCGGGAATCGCTGTCGATGGCGCGGCTGTCGCTCCCGGCGAGCTCCGGAAGTTCCTCGTGACCTACGCAACTGTGCCGCTCGTCTATCTCACCGCCGACCCTGGCGACCCGGGGCTGGAACACGTACGGGAAGCGGACGGGGTCGTTTGGGGCTGGGACGCCGGGAGCCTCGTGGCCGCACTCGACCGTGATGTTCCATCCCAGTACGCGAACGCTGGTCCACTCGTCACCAGCGCGGCGGTGTTGCGGCATGCCTCGCGGTCGGAGGTTGTCGTCGTGGCTCCGGCGGAAGGCGAGACTTCTACTTTGGACACCGCGCTGAGTGCCCTGTGGGAACGCATCGCGCGCCTGAGCGCCGTCAGCGGTGTGGAGACCTCAATAACACAGGGCCACGGACTGCGCTGGACACGAGGACTGTTCAACACGTTGTCGATGCTCCCTATATCGCCAGCCAGATACGACAAACACACTGGACACGGCCCCTATGCCGTCCGCCTCGGCGAGGCCGTATCAACGGCCAGGGCACTGGCTCGACATACCGGTCGAGAGGCCGCCGGCCACTGGTTCGGGGTCGCCGACGCCCTTTCCAACGCATTGGTGGCGGCGGCACGTGAGGAACGGCTGACACATCTCATTCGCTGGGCTGCCACGTGTGTGTCTGAAGGACGACGATCGCTCCTGCTCGTCCGCAACTCGGCCGCACGAGTGGCCTTGGTCGACGCCATGAACGAGGCGCTGGAGACGCCGCTCGGCTGGGGCGACTGGGTCAGAGTAGCCACCATGGCCGAACTCGTGGCTGGACGGCTCGACACGTCCGATGTACGTGAGATCCGGGTGCCGGGGCCATTGCCGCGTGCCCGAGCGGGACTGCTGGCGCTACCGCCCGCCCCTCTGCTGTCCGTACTGACGACCGGCCCCTTCGAATGCCAGCGGGCACTGAGACAGGCTAGGTGGGCACGTTCGGCGTTGAGGAGTATCCGTGAGGAGACGACGACGTGTTCAGCGCCACGCCTGTCCTTGGTGACCGCCTCCACTAGACACCTTCCTGAGACGGACGTGCGGCTCCTCGCTGGGGAAGTCGAGGTTCTGCCGATGTCCTGGCCGCGGTTGCCCGGCGACACTGGCCAGTGGGACCCGTTCGACGCGCGCATCCCAGAGTTGTTACGGCGGGTCGTCGATGAACGTGGCCCAGGGCGCGACGAGGATGACGCGCCAGCCCCCACTCGCGTCGTCGGCGGCTTGGCCCAGGCGGAAGTGCCGGTCCTGGCCTTCGAGTTGCACGGCGGGGATCGCGACGGGCTGCTCTTTGCCGCCCCCAACGACGTGCTGACACGGCGGAGAGGGATGGAGCTGCAAAGAGTCGCCGCCAAGTCGCTTCTCGCAGGGGATTTCATCTTCCTGGTCGATCACGACGCACGACGCGACCTTCTCGGTGCGGTTATTGCAAAGCTGTCGGAGACAGCCACGTATGCCCCGTTGGCGGTACTGGTCGACTTTTGGCACCGCAGAGCGAGGCTCGTCGCGCGGTCCGGAATGACATACCGCGACATTCTCCGCCGAATGCACGGCACGTCGATCACCTCGGAGCAGGCGATTGGCTCATGGGTGAGAGGAGAGGTCAACGGCCCGCAGGATCCGGCCGATGTACGGCGGTTCGCCATCGCCGTGCAGGACCGGGTACTGCTCGCACAGGCGGAGAGAGTCGGCTGGGCGTTGAAGACGCTGCAGATCGTGCACCGTAAGGCGGGACGCTGGTTGTCCTCCCAAATCAGCGGGGCCGACCCGCGCCCCAACGAGACGCTGATCGACGTGAACCTGGGGCTCCGTGTCTCGGATCTGCTGGATAGCGTGACGGCGCATACCGTCGGGGCGGTCGATCGAAGCCCGCGCACCGTCGCGGCGCACGAGGTGGGGCGCCTGCTCCCTCGAACGGACGAGTGAGCGCGTCACTCAACTGGCTTAAAAAAAGCACTAGTTAGGCCCGTTCGGCCTACAGCGGTCAGTGCGTCGCGCTAGAGTGTCGCCCAACTAAAGCCACGCAGTCACGCACTCAGCTCTTTCTCGACTTAAACCACATGAGGGTCACGCGAGGGGGTCTCCCCCCGGACGGGCCAACCGGCTATACGCCTACCGTTCACACCACAGGAGCTTCGCCATGTCGGCATTCCCTCATGGCCGTGCGTCCGCACCGGCCAATACGCCTGCCCAGCGATACGACGCCCTACTCGCGAGCCTCTCGCGCCGCGTCGTAAGTCAGGCTGTAGGCACTTCAATCCCTAGCGGCACCCGCCTCTCCGACCAGCCTCAGAAACGCCTGTGGCTCGGCATGCTCGCGAGCGAGGCGAAGATGATCCAGGAGACGAACGCCGGCTTTCGCGGCCTCCAGATCACCCCTCCCGCGCAAGGTTTCACCTTCCGTGTACGGAAGTTGCCAAGCGAGCTGACCGTCGAGGTCAGCGCGTCCGCCTTCCTCGCGCTGCACCCAACGGTCGACGAGCAACGCGCGTCTATGGCAACAGAGGCGAGTACGCACGGGTCCGACGTCGCTGATGAGCTTGGCTCCGCGGCGGCGGACCACGCCCGCGATGTCCCCGCCACCGCTCGTTCGCCGCGAACACGAGTGTCCACCTTCGGGAACGGCCAGACTCCGGGATACCCGCTGGCTCAGGTGTGGACGAAGATCTCGATGACCTCGGTCAAGGTCACGATTCCCCTGGTCTCAGGCGAGGCGCGTTCGGTTCGGGCGGGGGAGAGCGAGATCGCTACGGCGATGCGCTCGGCGACGGCTCGACATCAGCGGGAGCTCTACCGGCAGCGCCTGGCCGGCCCGCCCGTTGGCTCCCTGCCACGCGATCACGACCTTATCGACGAACGAACGTGGGCCTCCTACGAAGCTCAGAACTTGTTGGCTCCCGATGACCTCACTCCACCTGAGCATCGGGCCGCTGTTGAGGTCGAGGTGAGGCCCGTAGACGGCTTCTACGAGATCTTCGTCGCCGTCGTGAACACCACGCCCGCTCCGCGAGATCAGTTGGTCGACGGCAATCGGCCCTACGACGAGGCATACCTGGACACTCGTCTCTACGAGGTCGTCCTCTCGGCGACCGTTGACGCGCCCGTCGTACCGTACGAGCTGGAGCAGGTAGCCCAGTCGCATCGTTACGAGCGAACGGTCTCAGCATTCGGACATGCCTCTCCGGTCACGTGCGAGACACGCGGGGAACGTACGATCCTGAGTACGGAGTTCGCGGCTGAACAACCGACCTGGCGCGCGCATCCCAGGACGAAGTCCAAGGACGCCGACGGACGAGAGACCCTGATTGACACCACCTTCGACTCGCTCATCGCGGATCCGATCGGGACAGTCGCGAGGCTCGTGGATCTCCTCGACGTGTGGGTTGAGGACAATTGGGGCGCGTCCGCTCTCGATGCCCTCCACAAGGCGCGCGGTTGGAATGACGAGGCGCGCGCTGAGGCCGAGGAGGGTGCTCTGGCCGCCCGCGCGGAGGCCAGCTGGGTACGCGCTGGGCTTGAGACCCTACGCGCCAACCCGGATGTGTTGGCCGCCTTCGTGGCGGCGAATAAGGTGGTCAAAGCTGCCGCGGAGAACGAGTACACGGCCTGGCGACCTTTCCAGATCGCCTGGATCGTGGGCTGCCTCCCCGGCATGGTCGATCCCAGGAAGCACCGCGAGGTCAACATCGTCTGGTTCCAGACAGGTGGTGGCAAGTCGGAGGCCTACCTCGGATTGATGCTGGTCACTCTGTTCTACGGCAGGTACACCGGCGTCACGCGCGGGACGCAGGTGTGGGCTCGCTTCCCCCTGCGCCTGCTGGCCCTCCAGCAAACAGAGCGATTCGCGAAAATGGTGCTGCACGCGGAGGTCCTGCGGCAGAAAGACCCACGCATTCGCCACACGGGGGCGTTCGGTATCGGGTACTTCGTTGGTGGCGGCAACACACCGAACAAGCTCTACAAACCTGGCAACAACAGCTATCACGGGCCTGACCCCACGTCGCCTGAGACAGCGGAGGCCTGTCGGGTGCTGGACGATTGCCCGTTGTGCGGCTGCCCGCTCGCGGTGCGGTGGGACGATCCCAGCCACACCATGCGTCACATTTGTGAGAACGACGATTGTCGGCTCTCGGGGGTGTTGCCGGTGTGGGGCGTGGACGACGATATCTATCGCCGGGCACCCGCCGTCCTTGTAGGCACTGTAGACAAACTTGCGCAACTCGGCCAAAATCAGGCGTTCCAGATCTTGCTCGGACGGCCTCACTCCGTCTGCCCTAAGCACGGATACTCCTCCAATCCCAACTGGTGTGCGGTGTACGGGTGCCGTGAGAACCGGCTCCCCGTGCCAAAGGGATTCGGGCATGTGCGTCTGGAGATCGCGGACGAGCTCCACTTGCTCGATGAGAGCCTTGGCGCTCTCGACGGCATGTACGAGTCACTACTTCAGAAGATCAGCGAGCACCTGAACAACGATCCGTTCCAGATCGTTGGGGCTACCGCGACGATCGAGGGATACGAGAACCAGGTCCGCCACCTCTACGACCGGGACGCGAGGCGCTTCCCCGTCAACGGTCCGGAGGCGGGCGAGACTTTCTGGTCCACCACTGAGATTGGCGATCCACTGCGCCGCTACCTTGGCGTGCGCTCACGGGCGAGCACGATGGTCACCGCCACCCGAGAGGTCGCCGTCGTACACGACCAGTGGGTACGTGACCTGTGCGCCAATCCCAAGAGCGTCGTTGCGGAAGCCGGCCTGGACGCCAACGACCCCGACATCGTCGAAGAGGCTCGAAAGGCCGGCGAAGACCTCTACGAGGTGCTGGTCACCTACTGTCTGCGCAATGAGGACCTGACGAGCTTCACCCGGGACCCCGCGGTGAGTGACCTCCTCGTCAGCCGTGACAACCTCGTGATCATCAACGGCGACGCCAGTCCCTCGGCCATTCGCGGGGCGGTTACCCGGCTGGTTGAACGTCCTGAGGACGAATCCGAGCGTGTCAAGATCATCGCTGCCACGAAGGCGATCGGGCATGGATTCGACGTCTCACGACTCGGCGTCATGGCCGTCATGGGAACCCCGACTCAGGCCTCCGAGATCATCCAAGCGTCCGCGCGTGTCGGGCGACGACACCCGGGCCTGGTCGTGAACGTGATCAACCCGAGTCGCGACCGGGACGCCAGCGTCTTTCGCTACTACCCCGAGTGGATCAGGTACCTGGACAGGCTCGTCCACAAGGTTCCCGTCAACCGCGAGTCGGTACCCGTACTCAAGCGAGTCTTGCCAGGCGGATTGATGGCGTGGCTGCTCCAGGTGCTCGACCGTGCCTGGATTACGGGAGCGCCGAGGCGACGCTCGTTGGCGGACTCGACGGCCTTCCGTGACGCCGTGAACGCCGGCGCTATCGACAAGAAGCTGCTTGTCTCACTTCTGCGTCACGGTTTCGGCATCAACGACACCAGCGTCTACCACCGGATGCACCGGCAGGCCATCGATTCCTGGGTGGACGAACACCTGACTACGGTCCCGTTGCGGGCGGAGGCTGGTAACAGGCTCCCCAACCTGTTGAACCCGTCCGTGCCCCGGTCTCTCCGGGATATCGAGGAACCTCTGATCATCTACGGCGAGTTGTAGTCAGCCGCGCAAGTCAGCGTGCCGCAACAGCCGTTCTCAATCACGTCTCTCCAGAGAGTCCGTCATGGCCTTCGAACAGCTCAGTCGCAGTAACATTCAAGCCCTCTGGCGCTACATGCCCGGCCAGCCATACAACTGGTCCTCCAAGGGATCGGTCATCGGCCAGCAACCCCGACAGGTGACCGCCCTCGATGTGCCCGAGGGTTGGGTCGCTCCGCAACTCACTCGCCTCCTCCTGCCGTTCACCGCCGCGGCGAAGGGCGGCTCCAGGTCGGGAAGCGAGCTGCACGCGATCGATCGCGGACAGTTCAGGCTCGTGAAGGCAGAGGACCTGCGCGCCACGCGCTTCCCCAACACCTTTATCTGCCGTACGTGTGGCCTCTTCAAGACCGTCAGATCCAGTGACCCGGGACCGACCTGCGCAGTGCCGAGCCATGGAGGTATGGCCCAATTCTCCTGGGGTGAGGTGCATGAGTGCGGCCACCTGAAGGAGCTCTCGGTGCCGCGGTGTGCCTCCGGTTGCCAGGGCGCGATGCGGCTCTGCAACACCCGCGACTTGAACACGTACCGCTGGTACTGGATGTGCGGTCGTTGCCAAAGGCGCTCCGACCAGCCGATCGTCAAGTGGTGTTCTACCTGTCGCGAGGGTCGCCCCCAGGTGATGCGTGTGCCACAGACGTCGGCCTACTACCCACAGCAGATCACGGTCATCAACCCGCCGACTCGGGGCAACTATGGTGCCCTGGCCCACAAGCGCGTGTACGCGGCCGCTGTGGCTCAGAGTCTTGGCCTCCTGCCCAAGGGCGCGGAAGGTCTACGACGGGGAGGAGGCTCCACCGCCACGGGAGGTGCCGTGGAACAAGCACGCGAGATGGCCGCGACGCTCGGCCTGAAGACCGGCGATGATCTCTATAACCAACTCATCGCTGAGGCCAAGAAGAAGGAGGGAGACGCGCCGGCGTGGGACGCACAGGTCGACTCCCTCGGACGGAACCTAGACACGATTGAGGAGTTCGGTGAGGAGTGCCGTCAACTTGGGCTGGCCTGGGACGCCAAGCCCCTGACGTCGCAGGAGCTGCTGGACGGCGACGAGGGAACTGAGCTTGAGCCCATCTACCGGCGGTACCGCAAGCTCTTCACCCACTACGGGTTCGCCGACGTGACCCTGCTGCGAGAGCTCCCGATCGCCTACATCGTCGCCGGATACACCAGGATCAGCAGCAAGGCGGTCGCGACGACCCGTCGGGGAACCCAGACTACGCAGCAGTTCCGATTCTTCCCCGCCGGCCGGGACAGCAAGTTCCCGATGTATGGCGTCCGTACGGAGACCGAGGGCTTGCTGTTCGAGCTGGACAAACTCGCCGTGGTGAAGTGGCTCGTCGACTCCGGTCTCGTCGCGGATCCGGGCGTGCGTACGCAGGAAGACGCTCAGCGTTGGATCTTCTCGGTGGCCAACCCGGTAGTCGATGTCTTCAACGCCCCCGAGAACCCGATCAGCCGGGCGCTACTCGGCCTCGTCCACTCGATGGCGCATCGCACCATGAAAGCCATGGCCAGCAGGTGCGGGCTAAATGTCGATTCGCTGGCGGAGTACCTCTTCCCGGCAAATTGCGCCTACCTCATCTACGCGAACACTCGAAGCGAATTCACCCTCGGCGGGCTGGAGCATGTCTATCGCTTCGACCTCGAGGACGCGTTGCGTGAGTTGGACGCGGAGACCCGTTGCGTCTTCGACCCCCCGTGTCGGCGGGACTTCGGTGGAGCGTGCGCCGCCTGCCTTCACATCTCCGAGGTCGCTTGCGCGAGGTTCAACACCGTCTTGGACCGCAACCTGCTCTTCGGCACACTGCCGCTGTCCGCCTCCCCCGCGAGCACACCAGCTAAGTCTGGACGAGAGGAAGAGCGGCGGTGGCGCGGGTACTGGAGCCACTGAGACCTCTTGTGTCCCTTCTCCAGCAAGCGGCGGACCCTGTCCGCGTCACGGCGGCCGCGACCAGTCTCGCGGCCGCCGGCGCCACCGCGGCGAAAGTGATCGAGCAGGTCGCCAACGCGGTGACGGATCAACGCCTGGTGCCCCACGCCCTCCTCCACGCCGGCGTGCTCCGGGAAGACGGCCGCCTTACCGAGGCCGCACCGTTGCTTCTCGCGCAAGCCCACGCCATGGTCGCGATGTCAGTCGAGGACAACTGGGACTTGGTCTTGACCGTTCCGACCTTCTTGCGTGAGTCACTGAACTCGATGTCCCGAGACAACGGCGGCCCGGGGCTTCCTCTCGATACGGAGCGTACGCTCCGCATGGTCGCTGAGAGCGCCAAGGACCGACTGGTGATGGCCGCGCCTTATCTGCACCCCTCCTTCGTCTCCGCGCTGGCGCCCGCTATGGCCGATCTGTTGGCGAACGGAGGACGCGCGGTCGTGATCACGAGGGCGTTGGGTGTTTCCGCACCAAAGCGTTCTGAAACCAACGTCGACTCTGTGTCCATTCTGCGTGAGGCCGCAGGCGCAAACGGTGGTCACCTTAAAATCTGCTCGTGGGACGAAGCTGGCCTAGGTGTCCACTTCAAGGTCTTGCTCGCGGACGAACATCTGGCGTACGTCGGATCCGCCAACCTCACGCCTGGAGGCACTTCGTCACATGCAGAAGCAGGCGTGCTGCTGCGAGGAAGACGGGTTAGGTCGCTCTCGCGTTGGCTCCATGTGGTGGCTGATGAGCTCATACGAAGGTCACTCGCGTAAACCTCTTCAATGCCCTGCTGCCGTTGGCCGTGTAGCTGAGAACGAAGAACCACTGTCGTTCGGTTTGAAGAGCAGTCGCAGGCCCGCGAAGTGGCGAGTGTTGGTGCGAGATAAGAGCGCCCTGAGCCATGGCGCGGTGGTGAAGGGCTGTGCTGTGCGTCTGGTCTCCCATTAGGTATGCAGGTAGCTGCGGACTCGCAGTCCTCGATGGTGTGGCGATGCCGGCTGGACGAGCTGGGCGAGCTCGCGAGTACTTCAGGAATCGGTCGATGTATCAACGTGCTCGGATCGTGTCTTCTCCCGCCAGTAAGCGAAGTTGTTCCGGATACCCTGACTCATGGGGTGCTGTTCGCCCAGGATGCGGGCGCTGTCGGCGAGTGTCTGTTCGTACAGCGAAATGATCTCTACCATCTCTCCGGCCTGCGGCTACGCGTCGTCGGCGCCACGGACCCGCCGATCATCGTCATCTAGCCGCGGCGTCCAGTTCCATCTCCTCAACCTCCTCGGCCTGGAACCGACGCATCCCCGCTGGCCAGATACCTGAACGAGCTACCCGTGGCGCGCCATGGGCCCTCCAGGGAGCGTTGACGGCATAGCCCACAACCAGCGGGCGCACACGCCCGTGTAGGTGCGCGTCCTTCCCTCAGCGTCGGTGGGCGTACGGAGGATGACCAAGTGGTCGCCGGAAGCAGGTGACCCGTGGCAAGCTCATCTCCCTGGGGGAGAGGAACGACTGATGACCCACTACCAATGCGGATCGTGCTCGTATCAGAGCGACCATCTCGGCGAGGCTCAACAGCACTCGCACCAGACGGGCCACGTTTGCATCGGCAAGGACGGCGCCGGGCCAGCCGGAGGTAGGTTCGGCAAGGCCAGGGTTGTGGTTAAGGCCGGCGCCAGCGTTCTGGCTGCCACCACCATCGGGGTCCTCGCCTGGAAGTACAAGGGGCTTCAGGAAGAGCACGAGGAGCTCCAGACGAAGCACGAGGGGCTCCTGTCCATGGCTGCCGGACTGGTCGTGCAGTTGGCGGAGTCGACGGCGGAAAACGAGAGCTTGAAGTCGGAGAACGACTACCTGAAGTCGGCCACCGGTGCCTCGAAGACGCTCAAGAGCTACGACTGCTGAGTGAGGGCGCACTGCGGGTAGTGCTACTGGTGGACGGGTGCCCCGGCGCTCGATGCCGTTGGAAGGTCGAGCGGGTGCCGGCCCAGCCCGGCGCTAGATCCGTTCTCCGCAGGTCATCCATTCGGGGAGATCAACTGATCGCAGCGGGTCAGCCACCGATCAGCACAAGCTAGTGACCGAGAGCAGGCAGAAGGGCCCGGCCTGCCGGTCGGGCCTGCCCAACGGGCGTCAGGGCCGGGGGAAGTCATGCGTCAAACCCATAGGGGGCGGGGCGGGCCGACTCCGCTATCCGAGAGGGCACTCCTACGATTTAAGGTCTGCGACTCAAGTCAGGAAGGCAGGAGGCGAAGGGGTCGCGCGTGGCACACTCAGCCGCATGATCCGCGAACCCGCAGAGCTGACCGTCCAAGCGGACGGAACCGTTGAGTTGCCGATGGGGCTGTTGGCCGAGGCCGGTCTAAACCCGGGCTCCAAGGTGCTCGCCTTCAGCGACGGGGACGGCCGGATCGTGCTGCGTCGTTTTGATGACTCGGTCGAGGACCTACTGGGTGGGCATGGTTTGTAGCCCTGCCCGTTCAGCCGTCGCGCGCTCTGGGCGAAGAACCGCGATGACTCGGTTAGCCGCGTCGACTGGGTCATCGTGCTCCCAAACACGGAGGACCGTCCAGCCAGCTTGGCGCAGGAGGCCGTCAGTCTCGGCATCTCGCTTGCGGTTTCCCTCGATCTTCTCGCGCCAGAAATCGATGTTCTTCGTGGCGGGTCGGTGGTGCTTCGGGCAGCCGTGCCAGAAGCAGCCATCCACAAAGACCGCGACACGCGCTTTGGGAAAGACGACATCGGCCGTCCTGCGCAGTTGAGGTAGGGGCCTGACGCCCACGCGATAGCGCAGGCCCGCCCGATGCAGGAGCGAGCGAAGCCGGATCTCTGGCTTGGTGTCCCTGCCGCGGTTACCCCTCATAACAGACCGGACGGCCGGCGAAGTGGCCCAGGACCGCTCGGGCGGCGACTCCTCGGCGAGGAGCCCGGCGTCCCTCGCCATCTCCCATGCCTGAGCCAGGTTGGCACCACGTGTGTCGTGCGCGACCTCGCCCACGTACTCAGCGGGTGAGCGGCCCTTGTCGGACCACCGGAGATAAGCCCGGATACGGCGTGTCTTGGGGAGGACCTTCAGCTCGATGGAAGCGCGCGCGAAGCGTCCGTCGCCCAGGTCGACCATGCGCCGGTGCCGTCCACCAGCGGCACGGTCCTGCTCGGCCGCCAGCGCCTCACGGCTTCGTCCCTCTCGGCCCTTCCACGCGCGGGCGGGTGGCGGCTTGTCCTTCCATCGGCTTGGCTCGTTTGATGCCATACCGGTCACCTACGGCTCTCCGCCTCGTCCAGGGCGGCGGCCACGGCCTTTGCGAAGACCTCGCCGAGTAGAACGGGGACGGCGTTGCCGAGTTGCCGCATCTTCTCTCCGCGAGGGCCTTCTAGCTTGTGGTCATCCGGGAATGTCATAACGCGAGCGGTCTCTCGAACGGTCATGTAGCGGTGCTTGTACTTCCAGCCGTTAGGGGCTTCGGGGTCCGGCTCTCTGTCGTCCAGGAGCATGACCGATTCCCCACCGGGTACACCGTGCACGCCGGCCTTGACCGTCTTCGCCGGTCTGTCCAGCTCGTTGGGTGTGTGGCCGTCGTAGATACGGGCACCGGGCCAGCCGATGTGGTAGGTAAAGCCCCCCAAGTAGTGCTCCTTGCGATCGAAGAGCTCCTCGGGGACGGGGGGTAGGGGCTTGTTCCCATCGATTCCGGCGATCGCGTCGCGAAGGGTCCGCCAGGGCTTCTTCTCGCCGTCCTCGTCCTGCGGCAGCTCCTGCGGCAGCTCCTTCGGCAGTCGCGCGTGGACGCGTTCTACAACGTGGTCCGGCACCTCCCGGATGGCTCGATGGCGCTTCCAGTAGGACCCGTCCAGCATGGAGCGGATCAGCGCCTCTTCCGAGTACTGGGGACGCACCGCCCTCTTGAAGGCCTCGATATCGACGTTCAAGTCCGCCCGGAACGCGACGAGGATGACCCGGTGCCTGATCTGCGGCACGCCGTAGTCAGCGGCGTTCACCGGGGTCATGATGACCTCGTACCTCTCGGATGGATCGCGAGGCTCTTCCTCCCGACGTCGCTTCAGGATCTCGTCGTGCTCTTCCCACGACGCCCCGTCCGCGCGTTCCTCGAAAGGCAATTCCAGCTCCCGCTGGATGTAGTCGAAGTACCGCTTGAACGAGGGGCGAAGCAACCCACGGACGTTCTCGCAGATCACGGCCTTGGGCCTGATCTGCCGAACCGCCCTGAACATCTGGGGGAACATGTTGCGCGCGTCCTCGGTACCCTTGTGGGCGCCACCGAGGCTGAAGGGCTGACAGGGCGGACCACCCGCGAGGACGTCGACCTCGGCGTCGCGCAGGTACTCCATGGACAGCTCTCGGACGTCGCCCACGACCAAGGGGCAGGGCTCGCCGGGCTTGGGGATCCGTTCCTCGTCGCCGCGGGGCTTGGCCCCGTTGGCCTCCAGGGTCTCGCCCGCTCGCTTGTCGAACTCGTTATAGAGGAGCGGACGGAAGCCCGCGCGTTGAACGCCCAGCGCCAAGCCGCCAGCGCCCGCGAACAGCTCAACGCTGGTGCGGTCCCTAGTTTGCTCTCCAAGCTGATCAGGCATGGCGAAAGCATACCGCGGAGTTGTCGATCTTGCTGCGGGTATGGCGAGAAGTTTCTCTTCGCTTTCCCGATCGCGGATAGGGTGCCGGTGATCACTTGAGCGAAAGGACGCTTGGATGACGCCGGCAGTCGAGTCCGATGACGGGGCCAAGTACCACAGAGACTTCACCCTGAGCATCACCAAGGCCCTCGGCGATCAGCTCGCGGACGCGCTTGAGGGACTGGACCGGGCCCCATTGGCCGAGGACAGCATCGACGACCTCAAGGAGAAGCCCGGGGTCTACCAGCTCTACCTCAATGGCGAGTTCGTCTACGTGGGCAAGGCGGACAAATCGATACCTGTCAGGCTACGTCAGCACCTCCGCAAGATCGGCGGACGTCGCGGCATCTTCTTGCGAGACGTGGAGTTCTCTTGCCTCTACGTCGCGGAGGACTTCTCCGCCCTCGCGCCGGAGCAGCTGCTCATCACGCACCACAAAGAAGCCGGCCAGATCCCATGGAACAACAACGGCTTCGGCAACAAGGACCCTGGCCGGAATCGTGACAGCACAGTCCTCAAGGCCAACCACTTCGACATGCTCTTCCCCATCGACCTGGAACGTACGGTCGATGGGCTCACACCAGGTGTCGTAACCCTTCAGAAGTTGCTGGACGAGATGAAGACGGGCCTTCCGTACAACTTCAGGTATCAGAAGTCGCCTCTCTTCAAGCAGCGATTGGTGACGATCCCTGAAGCGGATATGACGGCGGACTCCGTCTTCAGATTGCTCGCGAAGGAGATACCAGACTCCTGGCAGATCGTCGCCCTGATGGGCTACGTGATCATGTACGACGACAGCCCCCGCGAGTATCCGAGCGCCTGGCTCTACTACCGCGGCACGGAGTCGTTCGAGACGGCGCCAGAGGCTGAGCCCCCCGGCCCTATCGACGAGGCCGAGGAAACCGACGAAGACGCGTAGTCAACCAGTTCGACCCACAGCCGCTTCCAGGCGGCGTGGGTGTACACCGCGAGTAGCCACGCGAGCACTCGACGGCCGCACTCGTCGTCAAACGCTGCTCACATCCCGGAGCCCTCATGACCACGCCAAGCACCCTGTCCTTCTGGCTCGAGGCCGAACCGCCTCCCGCTCCCCCACGGAGGAAGCCCAAGCCCGCCAGTTGGATGAATGGCGCACAGCGGCACGAAGAGTACAACCCTCTCGACCTGGAAAACCTCGGCCGCAGCGTCGAGGCGCAATTGCTGCGCCGCCCGATCGAGCCGCTGGCTTCCATCGCGCCCACCCTCGGCGCCGGTGTCTACGCCATCTATTACTCGGGCCCTCATCCGCTCTACAAGCCGATCGTCAAGCCTTTTGGGGGCACCCCTATCTACGTGGGCCAAGCTCGCCGCGAGGGGGAACGCAAAGGCACAACCGATCTGAACGCGCCAACGCGCGCCCTCTTTGATCGCCTAGAAGAGCATAAGGACTCCATAGAACAAGTCGCTCGGCTCGACAGCGATCTTGATATCCAGTTCTTTCACGCGCGTTACCTCGTAGCGATCGAAGCCTTCGTCAGCCTCGCGGAGCGCGTTATGATCCGGCACTATCGCCCTGTTTGGAACACTGTCGTCGACGGCTTCGGCAACCACAATCCGGGGGTCGGCCGCTTTGACAAGCAGGCACGGCCCGCGTGGGATGATCTACATCCAGGCCGCTGGTGGTCACATCCGAAACGTATGAAGAAACCAAGCGCCCGGTCACCCGAGCAATCGCGCCAATTGATCAAGGCGCACTTCGTGGGCATTCCCGCGCAGGTCACGAGTGAAGACGCCACTCTGTGAGCCTTTTCAGCGTGGCCACTGATCAGGTGATGGTGAGGGTGCCCACAACGCCCGAGGCTCCCGTGCCGTTGAGGGAGGTGTTCGAAGTCTCAACCCACCGGCACAGGAGCCTCGTTGGTTGCCTATCCTGCCGCACTCGACCTGCCTCACAAGCTCGTCGAGTGGGTCACGATGCTGATCGTCACCCGTGAGGGTGACCGCCGCTGCAAGCTCCCGCCGCACCAGCGTGCGCTTGTCGGCCTGACGTACCTGCGCAAGCACGACACCCTCGCGCAGATTGCCAGCGGCTTCGGTATCTCGGTGGGCACCGCCCACGCCTACACCACCGCGGTGGTCAGTGTGCTCGCCGACCGTGCACCGGGCCTGCTCAAGGTGCTGCGTGAGACCGATCCCCGCTACGTCCTGCTCGACGGAACTCTCGCGGAATGCGACCGAGTCGGCGACAGCCGGGCCGACTACTCCCACAAGCACCGCCGACACGGAGTGAACGTGCAGCTGGTGACCGATCCAGCAGGACGGCTGCTGTGGACCTCACCCGCACTGCCCGGCCGCGCCCACGATCTGACCGCAGCCCGCACCCACCGCATCATCCGGATCTGCGAACGCCAAGGCGTCCCGGTCCTCGCCGACCGTGCCTACATCGGAGCCGGCCCGTGGGTGACGACGCCCCTCAGGCGGCCGCCGGGCGGCGACCTCACACCAACCCAGCGAACCGTCAACCGCGCGCTCTCCGCTGCACGCGCACCGGTCGAGCGCGGCGTCGCACGACTCAAGTCCTGGCGGATCTTCCGCAAGGCTCGATGCAGCCCGAATCGAATGTCGTCAATCTCCGCCGCCGTCCTCACCCTGGAGCGACACCGCTGAAAGAGCTCTGTGAGTCGACTCACGCTGCGTCCGGGCGGGGGTGCGTTCAAAGCTGAGGGCTACGGTAGCGGCGGGCGGCGGTCAGGCATGCCACCGCAATCGACTCGTCCCCGTTCTCTTCCTCGTCAGTGCCGTCGGGAGCGGGGTTTGTCGGACCTGTTCGATGTGCCGCTCGATGCCGCGCAAGTTCTCCTGCAGATCCATGGTCACTACGCCATCGACGCTGATGTTCAGAGGGTCGGCGAGGAGCTTCGCTCACCGCTTGCCCAGTACCTCGAGCGCGACCGCGCACATAGATCCCAGCCGGAAGTCGCGGCGTTCCAGGTCGGCAGCCGCTCAGCCCTGCACCTCTCCGACCAGCCGGTCCCGCTCGCCGACTCCGGAGGCCCTCTTCTGGTATCAGGACCGCTGGACAGGGGTGGACTGCTGCCTCAGACGCCGCGGTCTGGTTGCTGCAGGACTGACGGAAGCACCTGAAGATCATGCCGCCTCTGCTGCGGTACACCGCACCCCCCGTTATCTTCTTCGCGGTCCCGCAAGAGGGCTGCTGGCCTCCGGGCCCGGCATGGCTGTTCCCCCCTGTCGAAGGGATGACCTGGGGGGTGGTGTCACCGAGGGTGCCGTTGGAGACGCTGATGAGAGGTCCGACTACCGCCTGGCCAGGCGCAATGCCTGGCCGTCTTCGGGCGGCAGGTCTGCATAACGTGGATGCGCGTACGGCGCCGAAGCCCTGGCCAGCACCGCACGAACCCCGCTCGGGAGGACGGGTTGGACCACATCGACGTGTGTGTCTTCCTCGGCATGGACGTCGGCAAGACGGCCCATCACGGCCACGGGCTCACACCGGCCGGCAAGAAGGTCTTCGACAAGCAGGTGCCCAACAGCGAGCCGAAGCTGCGCGCCGTCTTCGACAAGCTGGCCGCGAAGTTCGGCACCGTGCTGGTGATTGTGGACCAGCCGGCCTCGATCGGAGCCCTGCCCCTGGCCGTCGCCCGGGATGCGGGTTGCAAGGTCGCCTACCTGCCCGGCCTGTCCATGCGGCGGATCGCCGACCTCTACCCGGGCCAGGCAAAGACCGACGCGAAGGACGCCGCGGTGATCGCGGACGCCGCCTGCACCATGCCGCACACCCTGCGATCGCTGGAACTGACCGATGAGATCACCGCCGAGCTGACCGTGCTCGTCGGCTTCGACCAGGACCTCGCGGCCGAGGCCACCCGCACCTCCAACCGGATACGCGGTCTGCTCACCCAGTTCCACCCCTCGCTGGAACGCGTCCTCGGCTCCCGCCTGGACCACCCCGCGGTGACCTGGCTGCTGGAACGCTACGGCTCTCCGGCCGCGCTGCGAAAGGCCGGTCGACGCAGGCTGGTTGAGGTGATCCGGCCAAGGCCCCACGCATGGCCGCCCGGCTGATCGACGACGTCTTCGACGCACTCGACGAACAGACCGTCGTCGTCCCCGGCACGGGCACCCTCGACGTCGTGATCCCGTCTCTGGCCCGATCCCTCGCCGCCGTTCACGAACAGCGCCGGGCCCTGGAAGCCCAGATCAAAGCCCTGCTGGAGGAGCACCCTCTTTCCAAGGTCCTGACCTCGATGCCGGGGGTCGCGGTCATGACCGCCGCAGTGCTGCTGGTCACCGTCGGTGACGCCACCAGCTTCCCCAGCGCCGCCCACCTCGCCTCCTACGCCGGCCTGGCCCCGACGACGAAGTCGTCGGGAACCTCGATCCACGGCGAACGCGCGCCCAGAGGCGGCAAGAGGCAACTGAAACGCGCGATGTTCCTGTCCGCATTCGCCGCCCTGCACGATCCCGCCCCCCGCACCTACTACTACGACCGATGCCGGGCCCGCATAACCCACACGCAGGCCCTTCTCCGTCTGGCCCGCCACCGCATCAGCGTGCTGTTCGCCATGCTTTGCGACGGCACCTTCTACGAACCCCGCACCCCCGAAACCGCCCCCGCATGACCTACTCATCCTTGACGAACGACATAGAGGCCCCCCTGCGACCCGCCTAAGCCGTGGTCATCCGACTAGGCAGCAGCCTCGCCGGGCGGTTTCTGCCGCTCTACGCCATTGCGGCGACGCCAGTCGCGTACCGATGCCCCCGGCAGATCATGAAGTCAACGTTCACGTCTCAGGCGATCAACCCGGCCACGTAGGCCTGCGCCTGTAGCAATGCCAGTAGCCGGCCCGCACCCTGCCACTGCCAGCGTCAGAACAGCCCGTACACCGTCCGCCAGGGCCCGTACTTGCACGACAGATCGCCAGGAAACGAACATCAGGCAGGCACTGACCATGGTCCGAGCCTGACTCGTCACGCACGCTGCCGAGTGTCGCGGCCAGGTCCAGCACCACTGGCGCCGCCGAGGCTGGGCCGTTATCAGATCGGGCCGTTACACGGCCCCCAGCACGCCCGCTCCAGTCGCGATCTCATAACAGGGAGGCAGCGCCAAAAACAGGCGGGCAATGACCCCGAAGCGCCACTTGCACCGTAGGTCCGGTTCGCCGGAGATCGGCGTCCTCAACTCTGTCCTCAACACCCACGAGGACGTGATCAACTAGGGCAGCCAAGGCCGCTCTGAGTCCGGCCGACCAGCAAAGTTGCTGGTCAGAACGCTTCTTTGACCACGTTGCACAGTGGGGCGGGTGGGACTCGAACCCACGGCCGACGGATTATGAGTCCTTTGAGGATCTTGGCGGCCCTTGCTTGTCTGCGCGGATTTGGGCGTTTTCCCAGCTCAAACGGCATGGCGTGTGCTGGGGCTCTGGAACCTTTGTCAGTCTCTTCCTGTCCTTGTGTCCCCAACGCGTCCTCAACGAGTCCCCACGGGGACGTGAGGACGTGCTCCGGAAACGATCGCAAGAGCTCCAGGCCGGTGGTCGAACTCCTCCGCAGCGGATTCCCGTTCCAACGCGAAGAGGCTCC
The DNA here is from genome assembly GCF_042430725.1 of Streptomyces cinereospinus. Taxonomy (NCBI): domain Bacteria; kingdom Bacillati; phylum Actinomycetota; class Actinomycetes; order Kitasatosporales; family Streptomycetaceae; genus Streptomyces; species Streptomyces cinereospinus. Next base: position 130,580 of record NZ_JBHMCY010000004.1, read on the forward strand.
GCCCCAGAACCGGGGCGGAGCCTCTGTGGCCGTTCATGCAGGCCAGACGTCGTGCCGTCACTCTACCCGGCTGACCACACCTACGTCAGGGTGAGCTGTATGGCGCTGGACGGCTTCGGCTTCCGGCGGGTCGTGTGCAGGATGAATCCGCCACCGGGGGCGGCCCCGGCCTTGTGCCGGTCGAAGGGCGGCTCGGCGTAGAGCCGAAGCGGTCCGCCGGCGTCGAACCAGCCCTGCGGGTACCTCGCCCTGACGTGACGCCACCAGGTCCGTGCCCCTCTGCCGCTCGCCCGGTCCATGATCGGGAGACTGCGCCATTCGGGATGGGTGTGGTCGTGGGCGTCTTCGATCGCTGCGTCCCGGCGTCTCCGGTCTGGACCCTCCCAGGGACAGGCGAGGCAGGCGCCGCGGTACAGCCATAGGGCGTCGGTGACGATCTTCTGTATGGATGTTGCTGAGTGACGGTCGCTGGGTTCCGGCGGTGTGCCGAACTGCGTGGTGAAGCCGGGGTCGCCGTATGCGATGGACCAGGTCCCACGGAGGACATCCCTGTCGGCATTCCGGAGACTGGTGTAGTGGCGCTGCCGGGCTATGGCTCCGGTGTCGTTGCTCATGGCACTCCGGGAGGGGCGCGGCGTTGCCGCGCCCCTTGTCGGGTCGTACGGGTCAGTTGGTGCTGGCCTTCGGGCGCCGCCTGGGTGCGCGCTTGCGTGGACGCCGCGCCGCGGCGGCCCCCGGTTGCTCGTCGGCCGGGTTGCTGGACGTTTCGGCTGGGGCGGGGGCGGATTCACCGACCACGTCGGGCTCGGGCTCGGGCTGGACCTCGGGCTCGCGGTCGACTTCCGACTGGGACTCGGACTCGGCCTCCGCTTCAGGCGCGGGCGCGGACTCCGGGGCGGGGTCCACCTCGGGCACCGGGTCCACCTCGGGCACCGGGTCCACCTCGGGCTCGGGCGCGGCCTGCGGCTCGGGGTCGGGCGCGGCCTGCGGCTCGGGGTCGGGCGCGGCCTGCGGCTCGGGGTCCGGGTGTTCCGAACCGGTGGCGGTGGCTGGCGACGGAGTGCGCTCGGCGGCGACGGCCGCGAGGGCACTGTCGAAGAGGTCTATCCACGGCTTGTGGCCGACGTAGCCGGGCTTGTGCTCGAAGGCCGGGAGAAGGTCTTCGAGAATGCGCAGGATGATGGCCGCCGGTTCCTCCTCTTCGTCCGTGACGAGGGTGGTCGCCTTGTTGTAGCGGTGGCCTTCGGGAAGGCGCACGGCGACGTGGGCCTCGTGGGCGGCGCGTTCAGCCGCGCTGGCGTCGGCGGGGAGGGTGGGCGCGGCGTTACCGGTGATCCAGAGCTGGACGGTTGCTCCGCCGAAGATGGGGCGGAAGCTGATGGCTCGTCCGTCGCTGTAGATCAGGTGGGCCGCCCCGTCGGCGGGCGCTTCGGGATCGAGCGTCCAGTCTCCTCCGAGGCTCTGGGCGAGGGTGGCCGCCGTTTCTCGGACTGCGGCGTCGGTGATGAGCATGGGTCGTGTCTCCAAGAGGTCTGCTGGTGGGGCGTCGGGCCCGTCACGGTGCGGGACGGGCCCGATGGGTTACGCGGGGCGCACCTCGTCGCCGTCGTCCAGGAGCATCGAGAGCGTGGAGCCGCTGTCCCAGTCGACGGAGAGCTGGGAGAGGTTGGCGTCGTACCGCCGGACGGTTCCCTCGTCTCCCTCGGCGAGGTCGGTGTGCGGGTCGGTAGTGTGGACGAGCGCGACGCGGTCGCCTGGCCTGTAGATCATCGGAACCCCCTTCGCGGGTTCTATTCTATATGCATTCGGGACAGGGTCAAGATCGCCTATGCCGATTTCGGGTGCGTCTGCCCTGGTCAGGCAGCTACTTCACGCACCAGCGCCTCGACCTGCTGAAGCGCCGCAAGGATGGCGGCTTGGGCGTGCAGATCATCACGCCGCTCGATGGAGTCACGGGCCTGCTGTACCGCTCTCGCCTTCACGTCTCCGTCGTGCAGGGTGTCACCGCAGGCGATCAGGACGTGCGGACCGAGGTCCCAGATGATGGCGTTGACGGCCGCACCGGCCGCCGCGAGTTCGTCGATGTCGGTCAGGCACCATCCGAACTCGTGGGGGTCGATGTCTCTCTCCCGCATGACCTGGACGGCCGCGCGGTACATCCCGCCGGTTCCACCGGCGGGCTCGTCGAACTTCATCCCCGGCTTGAGCGGCATGTCACCGAGCATCATCAGCGCCATCAGTTCGGCCACCTCGGGCGGCGTGTGAACCTCCGCGAGAGCGTCATGGGCCCCCTTCGACCGCATGATGGCCAGCAGGGCGCCCATCACATCCGCGGTTGAGCGGGAGTACGCGTTGTCGCTGCTGGTCAGGTGGAGCAGCCCTCGGGTGAGCGCGGCCTCCACCACCGCCCTGACGGCGCGGGCGCGTGTCGGTCCGGGCTTCTCGTCCTCGATCCACTTGTGCAATGGCGTGGCTCGGTCGATCAGGTCCGGGCGCATGATCCACCAGCGCGCCCAGCACTCGCGGAAGGCCATGAGGAGCTGGTCGTCGTCGAGGCTGAGCCACCAGTCGGCGGCGAGGTAGGCGTCCGGGCCGCGCAGGGGCCACAGGGCGAGGGTGGCCACCACGCCCATGGGAATCTCGATGCTCGCCCCGCCCTGAGCGTGGTGCCAGGCGTAGCTGACGGCCTCGGCTACGTCGAAGGCGGTCTGGTGCGGGTTGCTCAACGAGGGCCGGTAGTGGCCCGGCTTGGGCTTGACCGTGGCCAGCTTGGGGCGGGCCTTGGGCGAGGTGGTGACGGGGGCGGGCGCCGGCGGGAGGTCGGCGAGGTACCTGCGGGTTGCCGCGGGGATGGGCGGGGGCGGGGACTCGTCGGGAACGTCGGCGTCGGCGAACAGGTCGAGCTGGCTCATGCGGTCCTCCAGGACGGGGATGGTCGGGGCGTGGCTGTACGGCGGCTCGCCCGTTGCGCGGGCCGCCGTACAGGGGGGTTAGCGTGCTCCGCGCTGCATGCGGCGCAGGGCGGCGGCGGCTTCCTCGGAGCGCCCCGCCGCCGACAGGGCGGTGTGCCTGAGCAGTTCGGTCAGTTCCTCGGTGGCGACCTGGGCGAGGATGCCGGTGAGGCTCAGGTGCCGCTGGTTGGGCGCGCGGTACGGGTATCCGGCGGCGAGCGTGAGCACGATGCCCGGGATGAACTGGTCGGTCTGCTCGTCGCTGAGACCGAGCCGTCGTCCGACGCGGTGCATGGCGTCGGTGTCGCCGAGGAGGGCGGTCGGCGGAACGGCCTGATGGGCTCGCTCTGCGACGGCGATCTCCCGCTGCACGTACGCCTCCCAGCTCAGGCGGGCGTCAGCCTCCCGGCCGTCGGACAGGAGCGCGCTGGCGGTGAGGGTGGCCTTGAAGCGGGGCGTCCGCATGGCGGTCTGCATGTACTCGGCGGGCGTGAAGCCGGCGCGAGCGACGGCGGGCTCGTGGGACTGGGCGTGGAAGTGCTCAAGGGTGGCGAGCAGGGCGCTCTCGGCGGCCACGGGGTGCACGCCCAGACGGGCCACGAGGGTGGCGCAAAGGATCTCCGACGCGATGGTGTGCATGCTGGTCTCCAAGCGTTCTATTTGGTGCGGGCGCTGGCGGCGAGGTAGGCGTTGGCGGCGGCCAGCCGCGCGGGGCTGGCAACGAGTTCCTCCGCCCAGACGCGCAGGGCGATGTCGCCAGCGGCGTCCGCGTCGGGCGCGGTGACGACGTAGGCGTGCTGTTGGGCTTCTTGAAGCTCAGCGCACCGCCTGTCGTGGGCGGCTTCGTCACCGGGTGGGGGTTCGACCGCTACGACCTCGACTTCGGCGGGGTTGGGTTCGCGGTAGATGACCCACCACGTCTGCTGTGGCGAGCTGGTCACTGTGTCTCTCCTTCGTGAGCACGTCGGCGGGTGGTCAGTCCCGCGACTGGGGTGCCGGGTAGTGGACGAGGAGTTCGGCGATCTCTCGGCCGATGTGATCCATGAGGGTGCGGATCTGCTTCCTGTCGCCGCCGAGGTACAGGGCCAGGTCGAGGACCTGGGGCGCGGCGGTGTAGTCCAGGAGCTGGCGGTACTGGTCCTGGGCGAGCGTCACGAGGCTGTCCGGCCGGAGCGCCCAGGACGCGGTTGCGGCGCTGTCGATGAGGTTCGCCGCGACGCGGAGCGTCGCGTCGTCGGGCTGGCGGGCGGCGATGACCAGGAACATCGCGCCGAAGTGGTGTTCCGGCGTGGTGATGACCGGCGTCGTGGGGCGGGCAGGCATGGGATCTCCAGTTCGGGGCGCACCCCTCGAATGCTTCTTTTCTATAGGCAAATCGGGGGAGGGTGCGCCCATGCTGAGGGCGGGAAGGGGGTTAGCTCTCGGGGAAGTCCACGACGAGGGCCGTCGCGTTGTCGGAGACGCCGTCCAGTCCGGCGGCCTCCAGCGCGTCGGCGATGCACATGGTGGCCGCGTCCTTGGCGTCGGCGGCGAGGTCGAGGATGTCGCCCACTCCGCGACCCTGCTCCTCCAAGGGGACGTGGACACCGTCGGTGCACAGCAGCAGTCGCCGGGCGTACTTGCGCTCGACCGCTCCCGCCTCGATGGAGCCGCGCATCAGGCAGGAGGTGATGAAGTTCCTGTCGTACGGGCCTGGAGTACGGCCGCGGGCTCGCTGCTCCTCGGCGTAGTTGTGGTCTTTGGTCAGCGGCACCGCTGTACCGATCGGGGTGAGCCGGTAGGCCCGTGCGTCGCCGCACCAGGCGAAGCGGACGAGCGGCGAGCGGTGGTCGACCACGGCGACGACCGCGACGGCGCTGGGGTCGGTCGCGGGGTCGAAGTCCCAGCGGCTCTCGTTCCTGGCCTGGACGCGTGCTGCCGCGAGGGCGCGAGCAGGGTCGCAGTGGAGGGCTGCGGCGCGGGCTATGCGAGGCGCGAACCTGCGGGCGAAGCGCCGGGCTTCCGGCGTGTCGCCGACGCCGTCGAGGACGGCGAAGGCCCAGCGACCGCTGCCCTTGTGGCGCTTGACGGCGTAGGCGTCGCACTGGTGGACCCGACCGCCGGGATGCTGCGCCGCGCTCACGCCCGGCGCCACGGCGAACGCGCCGGACAGCAGGCCCGAGGCTCGGCGGACAGCTTCGGCGCTCAGCGCGGGCAGCGGGGTGTAGTCGCCGGCACTGTCGGCAGGGCCGGTGATGATGACGGGTCCGCGCAGCACGGGCGGAGTGCTTCCGCCGGTGACGCTCATCCATGCTTGCCGGGCGACGTTGTTGACCGTCTCCCTGCTCTGTCCGCCGTGGACGACGGCCAGGCGGCCCAGTGGGTAGGCGTGGGCGCCGTCGACGTGGAAGCCGATGCTCCGCAGTTGGTCGGGCAGATGGGAGTCGAGGATGATCTCCTCGACCTGACCGTCAGGCTGGACGAGCAGGGCCGGGGTGGTGGCGATCACTGAAGCGGTCCAATCGTGCGCGGGGCCTGGCCCCGGGGGTTGGAGGGCAGAGGGATGGCGATGTCGCGGGGGTCCGGCAGCGGGTGGACGTAGAAGTAGCCGGGCGGGTGGGTGCGGACGTCGGCCAGCCGGGCGAGGAAGGACACGTCGCGGGTGAGGCTGACCCACTCGGCACCCGGCTCCCTGGTCAGATCGAACTGGAGGAGGAGTCGCCCGTCGCCGCCGTGCAGACGCCAGAGGGCGTAGCTGCCGGGGCTGTCGGTCTGGGTGGCCACGATCGTCTTGATGCGCGGTTCTATCCCGGCTGCGGTGACCGTCAGGCGCCGCAGCACGGCGCGCGAGAGATCGCGGGTGGCCAGGCAGACCTGGCGATCCGCGATCCGACAGGGGTCGACCGGTGTCACGCGTGTCCTCCTTGGTGTAGGTCCGCCCGGCGGCCGGGTTGTAGGTCACCGGCCGCCGGGCGGAGTTCGGGTGGGGCTTCCCCCTTCGCTCTGGTTCTATTCTATATGCATTAGGGGGGTTTGCAAGATTTTGGGGGTATTTTCTTCTCAGGGGACGGAGCTATTTCCGCAGCTCAGCGGGCGTTTCCGGCGTGGCTAGCTCTCTGATGTGAAGCACGAGACGGGACCCGGTGACGACGTGCCCGATCCTCATGTCCGGGCCGATGACACGCGTGTGGTCGTCGTCGTCCAGGACTCCTTGGTCCACGAGCCCATCCACGCACGCCTTGAAGCTGGGATACCAGTTGGCCGGGTCGCGCCTCTGCCGGTCCTCGGGGTGCAGCACGCCGACGATGTGCGCCCTCTCCAGATGCGGCACCGCCCGCGAAGCCGCCCAGGCGGCGCGCCGCAGAACTCTGGTGATGTCGGCACGACGGTGATGGTGGAGCCGCTGGTTGGAGTTGAGGAGCAGTAGCCGCGGGGGCAGTGCCACGCGGAACCGGCGGCCCGGCATCCCGTCGAACCAGTCCGTCGTCTCGGCGGCGACATCTCCGCGTTGGAACAGCGCCGTCGGCTGCGTCGCCGCACGCACGTCCAGCGCAGGCACGTCCTCGGGCGCGTATCCGCTCTTGCGTCTGCTTCCCGTCCCGGTGACGGCCGTGGGATGCAGGCTCGACACGAGGATGAGGCGCTGTCGAAGCCCGGTGGCCGCGTCGGCGACCAGGGCGCGCGCGTCCCCCTCTTCGTACTCCACGATGCGGATGCGAGCGGTGTCCTGCGGGTGGCAGGCCGCGAAGATGCGGCCGGTGCGTATGTGGGTCATGGGCGGTCCCGGTTCACCAGCACGTCGATGGCCCTGGCGACGACGACCGCAGGCCAGAAGACGATGACGACAGCGAGGTACAGCGCCACTGCGACGGGCATCAGTTGCGCGGCCAGGCGCAGCAGCGGCTCGTCGGCGAGCAGCACGGTGACAGTGACGGTCAGGATGACGGCCCCGGCCAGCCATCCGAGGAGGAGGAGCGCGCAGAGCAGTCCGGTCACGACCCGCTCTCCTGGTCCGGCTGCACGGCGACGATCCTCAGCACGCCGGCTCGGGCGAGCCGAAGTGCCAGGGAGGCCACCCGACCCTTGGGGTGGTTGGTGAACCCCTCGCAGATGGCGGGCGTGTCCGTGCCGAGCGTCTTGTGGCAGACGATGTGCCCTTCGCTGGCCACGGCCTTGTTGACCATGCCCGCTACCCGGCCCGGCTCCAGGTTCATGAGGTTGCCCGGCCGAAAGATGCACGTTGAGCACCGGTGTGCGCATACCCGGACGCTCCAGGTCGCCGGGTCGGCGACATCGTCGCGCAGCCCGTCCGCTGAGTACGTGGCGGCATCCGTCACCGGTCAGCCCCCGGCGTGGCCGCGATCACGGCTTCCCCGGTCGCGGCGAGAAGCGTGTGCATGCACGCGGGCCACAGGTCCGGGTCATCGGACGTGTAGGCGGCGTCGTAGAGAGCCAGCGTGGTGTCCGTGTCGTCGTTAAGGTAGGCGGCGATGAAGCGCGCGGCGAACAGGTGATGCGGGGGAATGGTGTCCTCCGGCCGCGACCCGTCAGCAGTTCTGATCCCCCAAAAGCAGGTGTGGCTATGGCTTCCGTGCATCTTCGTCAGCGCGGCCTTGGCGACGGTGGCGATGCCCAGGGCCACCCCGTACATCATCGACGGCGTCTGCGTCTCGGCCAGCGTGGCGAGGATCTGCACGGACTCCTCACGTCGACCCTCCACCCAGCGTCCGACCGCTTCCCAGACGCTCTCGGCTATCTCCTCGTGCATCAGCACACCTCTTCGTTCATCAGCTCGTCGCGGTCGACGGGGGGCGTTTCTCGTTCGTCGGGCAGCATGGGCGCCGCCTGGTGCGCTCGCCGCAGCTCGGCCAGGGGCAGGGGGCGGGCGACGCCTTTGCGTCGTTGGCGGAGGATCGTGACGGGCCCCAGTAGCCGGCGCAGGCCCTCTTCCTCCGCCTCGGCGTAGGCGTACCGGTCGGGCATGACGTCGAGGAGGTGCCTCCACTGACGCATGCCTGCCCTCACGCACGTCCCCCCGCAGTTGTTGTGGGAGAAGCCCAGCTCGTATAGGCGCGGCGGAGCGACGCCCAGTGCACGCGCCTCCTGGAGCAGTTCGCCCTTGGTACGCGGTGGTTCCCACTTCGAGCACAGGGGGAAGCGGGTGCGCCAGGGCTTCCAGGCGCGGGCGATGGCGGGTATCCGGGCCTTGTCGCGCGCCGTGGGTTCGATGCCGACGTACACGAGCGTGCTGGCGGGGTCCTTGTGGGCTTCCATCCACGTGCGGCACGGGATCTGCTTCAACGCCCGTGTGCATGGCGCGAGTCGGTCGTTCCCGAGGAACCTCTTGTCTCGGAAGACCTGCCAGGGCGTGCGCCCGTCCGCCACCTTGGTCAGCGGCACCCCCAGCAGGCGGCTGGTGTCGTCAGCGAATCTCCACAGGTCGTCGTCCTCAATGCCCGTGTCGGCGATGAGGAGGGTGAGGTTGTCGGTTCCGTGCTTCTCAGCGACGCGGACGGCGGCTGCGAAGCTGCCGATGCCGCCGCTGAACTGCACGACGTGAGCGATCACTGTGCGCTCCGGGTTCGGGCCGCTCCGGGTCCTGCCGGGGCGGCAACGGCGTGCAGGTCAGGTGCGAGGCGTCTTCGGGGCCTTCTTGATGGCGCTGCCCTCTTCCGGGAGCGGCTTGGTGCCGTCGACCAGGGCCTTGAAGGACGCTCCGGGACGGAAGCGGACCGCTCGGGTGGCTTCCACCTGCACCCGCTCTCCGGTCTGCGGGTTGTGCGCGAGTCGTGCCGGACGCTCCACGGGTGCGATCGAGCCGAAGCCGGTCACGCTGACCCGCTTCCCTTCGGCCACCGCGCGGACGATCGAGTCGAAGACGGCCTCGACCGCTTCCGCGGCGACGGTCCGGGAGCCGAGCTTGGCGGCGACGTCCTCGATGAGGAGCTTCTTGTTCATGGCTGTCCTTCTGTGGGTTGGGTGGGAAGCAGCCGAGTTCAGGCGGCGGGCTCGTCGAGTGCCAACGCCCAGTGGTTGGCGGCTCGGGGCACGGCCTGCGGCACATAGGCGACGGCCTCGACGGGGATGTCCGCGTAGCTGCCGTAGGTGCGGCGGCACAGGTTGCCCTGGGCCGTCGTGGCCGTATTGGTGTGGGAGTCCGGGTCATCGCTGCCGATCAGGTGCGCCCATCGCTCGTAGACGCCCTCCTGCGGCCGGTGCATGTGCAGCCGGACGCCCATGCCGTACTCCACGCCGTCGTGGAAGATCGGGGCGAACTCGATGCCGGGCGCGGGCAGGTCTGGGTTGAGCTGTGCGATGAGTGCCACGGCGGCGACGGGGCCGAGGAGTTCGCGCATCGATCGGTCGTTCATCTGTCCTACTCCTTCAGTGATCAGGCGACGTCGGGGAGTTCGAGCTGCTGCGCGTCCGGCTCGTGCTCGGCGTCGAGTGGGTTGGGGCCGGGCTGGTAGAAGGGCTGGCAGTCGGGGCACTGCTGCTCGACGGCGCGGCGATGGGCGCGGGACCCAGCGGCGGTGCCGCACGACTTGCGGATGACCGCCGGCGGCAGCTCCGAGGGGTCGGCGTCCGGCAGGGCGTGAACGATCACGCCGTTAAGCCAGATCCGGCCGCCGCAGACGCCGTCGAAGTCGTTCTTGGCGGGCAGGACCTGCCGGATGCAGGCGGCTCGGTAGGGGCAGCCGCCGCAGACGTAGAGGACCGGTTCGCAGATGGCGACCAGGTCCTTACCGGTCTTCCACCGGTTGTCGGCCACGGCGAAGTCGGGATCGCCCCAGCAGGGGGCGTGCTCGGTGACGTGTGTTCCGGGGAGGGCGCTGCGGCTTCCGGTCACAGGACGGGCTCCAATCGCTGGCCTATCCACCGCGCGACGTTGACGGAGACCGCGTTGCCTGCCTGCATGGTCTGTTCGGCCTGGTTGCCGTAGACGACGTACTTCGCCGGGAACCGCTGTCCTTCGAGCTGTTCGCGGGGCTTGAGCATCCGGAAGTAGCAGTCGTTGATGTCCGGCGCGGAGCGGACCAGGGCGGCCGAGTCACGGGTGGAGAGGGTGTGGACGGGTTCGGCGGCCGTCTTCACTGCGGCCTTGCGGTACGGCACGACGAGGGTGTTCCTCGCCCGCTCCGGCACACGGCCGGCGTGGGTGACCAGGCCGTGATGGTTGCCCTGTGCGGTGACTCCGCTCAGCGGATTGGCCGCAGGGCTGGCGGTGGCGTGGTTGCGGAACTCGACGATGAACGGCTCCACCGTCAGGAGTGCTTCGCTCTCGCGGGTGGTGCGAGTGCGAAGCGGCACGTCGACGGGAACGGCGTCGGTGTTCCACGAGCCGCCGGTCGGCACCAGGAGGGCGTCACCCTGCTTGGCCGTGCGTGTCGGCAGGGGCCGGTCCTCGACGGCGTACGCGCGGTCGCCGCCGTCCTTGCCGTGGGTGAGGGTGATCGAGCTGGGCCGGTAGGGGAACTTGAGGAGGCCCGCGCGGATGCGGTCCATCGTGGTGTCCACGAGGGGCTTTTTGCGGTCGCCGATGCGTGTGCCGAGGTCGTCCCAGTTGATGATGTCGCTGGCCGGTCGGACGTACGGCTCGACCATGGCGTGGCGGCAGCGGCTGTTGGGGCAGCGGTAGATGTAGTCGCGCCGGTACTTCCCGATCCGTACGCCCGCCACGTTCCACGACTGGACGGCGTGCACGTCCTCGCCGCAGTCCACGCACGGTGCGAGGGGCCTGGGCTCCAGGTCCGGCTTCCGCATGGTCTTGAGGGTGAAGACGACGTACATCCGGTCACGCCACTGCGGAGCGCGCAGGTTGACGTCGTCGCCGATGTGGGCACTGCTGACGCACACGATCTGGTACTGGTAGCCGAGCAGTTCCATCGCTTCGAGCCACTTCGGGAACAGAATCCAGTCGAGACCGAACTCGACGACGTTCTCCACGACGATGGCCTTGAACCGCTTGGCCTCGGCTGCCCGGACGACGCACCAGCCGGTGACCCGGGTCCGCTCGAATGCGTCCTTGGTCAGGGCTTCCCAGTCGTCGCCCTCCTCGATGAGGTCGAGCAGGTCCATCTGGTGGGTCTCGCGCCGTCGCCCGCCCGCGGGGCTGATCTCCGTGCAGATGACCGACGCCCACAGGACGTCGGCGTTGGGCAGGTAGCGCATCGGGAAGCCGGAGATGTCGATGCAGGCGTGGTCCGCGTTGCGGTGGTTGGCGGCGTGCGTGTCGATCGCGAGTTGCCAGTGGTTGATCCCGAGGATCAGTTCGTACCCGGCTTCGACAAGCCCGGTGCTGCTGCCTCCTGCGCCGCACAGCAGGTCGATGACTTTGGCCATGGTGGTGGTTCGTTCTCCAAGAGGTCTACGGAGCCCGGCCCCGCAGCGCGCGGGGCCGGGCGGTGGCCGGGATCAGTAGGTGCGGAAGCCGCCGTGCGTCTGGGCCCGGCGCAGGAACGCCGTCCAGTGCCGCCACGTCGGATCGCCCACGGGCATCTCGGCGATGGCTACGTTCGGGTGGGCCTCGTAAGCGGTCAGCGCGGCACTGATCTCGGCGACGGTGACGAGGAAGCCGTCGTTGTTCGCGAGCTTGTAGATGGGGATGCCTGTCGGCTGGGCCTCCGCACCGTCCAGGACTGCCTGGTACGCGGCCCGGTACTCGGCGATGCGGTTGGCCGTTGCCTGGTCAGGCTGGACGCCGGGCTGGAAGTCCTCCACTGCCAGGCCGTAGGCGGAAAGGGCCGGGGCGCAGGGAACGGGCTGCTCGGCGAGCATCCCGAAGTTGTTCATGGCGTCGAGCGTTCGCGGCAGGGCGGTCCACGCGAAGACGAAGCAGTTCTCGTCACCTGCGGCGAGTGTGCCGTCGAGGTTCTGGACGTACATCTGGAATCCCACGGGGTGTTCTCCAAGAGGTCTGTGACTGTCCGGCCCGTGACGAGCGGGCCGGACAGCGTTCAGCGGTGGGCGGCGTGCCGGGGGTGCTGTTCGCCGCAGGTGGTGCACCTCGGGAGCCGATTGCGGGCCTCCCAGCGCACTTCGTCCACGACGAGCACGGCGAGGCCGGCGGCGGCGACGACGGCGACTGCGAGCAGCGCGAGGAGGGGGGTCATCGCGTCACCAGCTCGTCGCGGGCCGGGCAGGGCTGCATGAGCTGCATGCAGGCGACCAGAACGGCCTGGGCATCGTTGGTGAGCAGCGCGTTGTCCAGCGCGGCTTGCACGCGGGCTCGCTCCTCGTCGTTCTGGACGTGGGCGATCACGCAGGTGCATGGGCGCTTGGCGGTCGGGTCGGCCGAGCTGGGCCGGTCCGCTTCCGCGACGGACATCAGGCGCTCACCTGGCCGACGTGGGCGAGATAGACGGTGACGATCTCGCCGTTCAACTCCCAGATGGTCAGGGGCCAGTTCGTGCCGCCCTGTTCGTGGATGCACCGCCAGCCGCGCTCCATCAGCTCGTGGGTGGCGTAGCCGTACTCCTTGACCGCCGCGTTGCGGTCATCGAAGGGTCCCTGGATGAGCTTGCTGATGCGCCTGTGGGCCTTCGTCACGCCGTCGAGCTGGACGGACATGAGGTCGATCAGCTTGGGCGCGAGGCCCCGCTCGGCGACGAAGGCGGTGACGGCCTGGATGAGGGGGACGACGTTGTTGCCGTTCTGCGAGTGCTCGCCGTCGACGGTGGAGTCATAGACCAGCTCGTCGACGGTCGGGTTGTCCTCGTGGGCCCGCCTGACGTGCCAGCCCTCGACCTCCGTGGGGTCGAGGGGCAGTTCCTCGACCGAGGAGATCCACAGGTGCGATCCGTCGGTGAGCTGCGCGGTGATGCCGAACATGCCGCCTGAGATCTCGACGTCGGCGACGAGCGGGATGCGCCGCAGCGCGGTGATGACCGGCTCGTAGGCGTTCCACAGCTTGCGCCACAGCGGGTCGTCGGTGTTGCCGTGCACGGGCATCGGGGCCATCTGCGCGAGGTGGGTGCTCACGGGTTTCTCTCCAAGAGGTCTTGTGCCGCCCAACAGTACAGAGTTGGGATCTATTTCGGTACCGATTGAAACGCCCGCTCTAGCAGACGGGGGGCCTCCGGCGCTCCTCACGCGCCCCTCGGGCGACGGCGGTCAGGACCGCCAGCTCGTCGGCGCGCTGCTGGGCCGCCTCGGCGATGCGCTGGGCCTGGTGGGCGAGACTGCGCGCCTGCATGAGGGCGTGGTGGTTGTCGCGGGGGTCGAGATAGATCTCCGCGCCGCCGATCTCGTTGAGGAGGTCGGTCACGATGTCGTCCCGCGTGTGCTCGGCGTGACCGAGGCCGTCGAGGTCGCGTTCACGCTCGGCCTGGTCCTTGAGGTCCGCGATCTGGATGAGCATGTCACCAACGCCCTCGGGGTCTTCGCGGTAGAGGTCGGCGAGGGTGCGGATCTGCTCGTGAGCGGCGGCGCTGCCGTCGAGCACGATGGCACCCTTGTGGGCGCGGCGGAGGGTGGGCAGGTAGCTCATGTCGTCCTTCCGGGTCCGAGGGGGTCTCTCCCCCTCTTTCTGGTTCTATTCTATATGCAATACCAGGGATGTCCAGATTTCTGGCAAGAAATCCCTTCGGGAGCCTAAGTTTTTTGCTGTCGGCGCTCCTTGGATGCGCGCAGCGCCTCACGCGCCGCCCGGCGGGCGGACTCCACCGACTCGGGCCGCTCCTCGACCTGCTGGCGGCGGCTGGCCGCCTCCTCGTGCCACTCATCCCAGAAGCGCCCGTGCTCCCGGTGCTCCGCCGCCTTCGCCTCCTCCCTCTCCCTCTCGCGCCCTGCGCGCGGGTTGGTGCCGCAGCCACGGCAGGAGGCAGCGGGGCGGCCCTGGTGTCTCGCACAGCCCTTCAGCGGCACCTCGCGGTCCGGCGCCGGGGCGTCTACCGGAGCGGGCGCAGGCTCCCCTACGGCGTCAGCCGTGGGGGTAGGGGGGAAAGGAAGGACAGAGGAAGAACCAGGAAAGGAAGGGGTTCCATCGCTGGAACCCAGTGGGTTCCCCGCGTGAAACTCATCGGGTTCCACCGGTGGAACCCTGCCTTCTTTGCCATCCGGGTTCCCCCCGTGGAACCCTGCCCCTTCCCCTGGGTTCCCCGGGTGGAACCCTGCCTCTACCTGCGCCTTCTCAGCCCGCTGTTGCCGCTCGACTTCCCGGGCTTCGACATCCTGATACGTCATGGCGGGCTTGGCCGGAGCCGAGCGCACCACCCCCGAGCGGGCCTTGCGGGGGTTCTTCGGAGCAGCCTTTCGGGCCTCCGCAGCCGCCTTGAGCTCCGGCGTGGTCGGCGTGGGAGGTACGCCGAGCGGGAAGACCCGGTAGACGGCGGAGCGACCCGCCTTGCCGGTCTCGACCCGTTCAACGAGGCCCTTCGCTATCAGCTCCGTGACGATGGTGATGGCGCGTTTGTCGGTCACGCCGACCCAGGCAGCGAGGCGGGTCAGGCCGGGCCGCGCGAGACGCGTCTCGTCGTCGGCGCTGTCCGCGATCTTCATGAGGGCGAGCTTCTGGCTCTGGCTGAGCACGTCAGGCGGCAGATACGCCGCGGCGATCATCAGTTGAATGGACACGGTTCCCCTTGGGCGGTACAGGCATGGCGGCAGGACGGGCGCCCCGCCCGTGGTTCACGGGCGGGGCTGAGGAGTTCGGGGTTCCGGGTCAGGCCGGCGCGACGTTGATGACCGGTGCCGTCTTCTTGCCGGTCCTCCGCCGCGGGACGGGCAGCCCGGCCGCCTTGAGGTTCTTCACCATGCGGTCGGCATCCGGCTTCATCGGCACGGGAATGCCGGCGACCTCGTGGAGGTCGACCATCGCCTCGACGTCGTCCTTCTCCTCGTCGTTTCCACCGCGCCAGGAAAGCTTGTTGGGCCCGTAGATCCCGGCTGGGGACTGGTCCAGCTTCTTGCGCGCGAAGGTCTTGATCCGGTTGCCCTCGCTGGCGAGTTCGTGTCCCTTCACATAGTCGATGAGCGCCTGTTCGCGGTCGGCGTCGTTGTGGATGAGCGCCGTCTGCTCCGGGACGCCCGGGGCTGTCCCCGGCCAGCACAGGGAGCGGAACGGGCAGTAGTCGCAGATCGCGTCAAGACCCGGCCCGTTGAAGTCACACGGCATCTCTTCGGGGTCGCTGGTCTCACGCACGCGTTCCACCCACCACTGGGCTTCGGCGGCCCGCTGGGGGTCGAAGTCGATCTCCTGGATGTGCTCCGCGCCGCTGTCGCGGTTGATGAAGCGGAAGCGGATGCGGCCGATGTCCAGCGGCCCCAGCCGGGACAGGTACCGCTGGCCGGGTACGTCTTCGAATCCGACCTCGTGCAGTGCACCCGCGTACAGATGGACCTGGCGCAGTTCGGCCTCCGTAGCCCCGTACCGAAGGACGCGGTCCCACATGTACGTGGACTTCGTCTTCACGTCCTCCACGGTGAGCACGTCAGCGGGTATCGCTGGTCTGTGCCGGGCGGGCAGGCGGGCGGCAGTCGCCGCGTCGAGCTGGACGACATCGACGTGCCCCCGGATCAGGTCGTCCTGGACGCTGCGCTCGACCAGCCATCCGTACTCCGTGCGCGCCGACTCCAGCAGGCCGTGGTGGATGAACGTGCCGAGGATGGCCGCGCGCTTGTCGGCGTGGTCGGTCGGGGTGGTGCCGTGCAGGATGTAGGCGGCGCGTCGGCCGCACACGGTGTCAGATGCCCCGAGCTGGGTCTGTCGGGAGCGCGGGCGGCGGGCGTCGACGTAGTGGGCGGCGTCCCAGATGGAAGGGGCGACGCCGTCGACGATGGTGGCTATGGACACGGGAGTTCTCCAAGAGGTGCGTGCGGGCCGGTCACTGCTCGGCGTCCTCGTCCTGCTCAGCGGCCTTCCGCTTGGCGGCGGCGCGGAGCTTGTCGGCGTCGGTCAGTGGGCCCTCGCCCATCTCCGAGCGCGGGTTGTCCAGCTCGGCCGCCCGTTGCTCGGCGGCGGCCCGGACGGTGGCAATCTCGTCCCGGCTGAGGCGGTTCGCCGGGTCGGGGACCGAGCGCCACAGCGCCCCGAGGGCTTCCTTGTCCTTCAGTTCGGCGATGCGGGTCAGCCACGGCTGCACCTGGTCACCGGCGAGTGCGGGCATCACGCGCGGCTGGGATTCGATGGAGCAGCCGAGTCCGTTGAAGACCAGGTCCTCGATGCTGAAGTCCCGCAGCGTCAGGGGCTTCCTCTGCTCCACGCGCATGCGCAGGGACCGGACCTTGATGATCTGGGGGTCGGCGTCGCGCTTCATCCGCACCCAGCAGGTCGAGTCGAAGCCCAGGTCCTTCTGGGCCGAAACCTTCCACTCCGTCTGGTTCTGGATCGGCTGGCCGTTGTCGTCGGTGGCGCTGACCTGCTTGCCGCGGGCGAGGACGATGGCGATGCCGGGGAGGGTGCGCAGCAGGTAGATGATCCTGTTCCACCGCTCCAGCGCGTCGTTCCACAGGTTTCGGCCGATGTCGTAGGCGGCGTCGGGGTCCTCCTGGAGCAGCTTGCGGTTCTTCCGCGTCCTGCGGCCCCGCTCGTACGTCCAGTTGGTCAACATCCGCCACAGGGCCGACCCCGAGTCGATGGTCAGGACGACCGGCGGCTCCCCGGCCGCTGCGGCACGCCGAGCTTCGGCGTGCACGGCTTCGACCTGCTCCAGGATGTCTCGGTAGGTGCCGTCGTGCTCGATGATCAGGTAGTTCGCGCCCTCGATCGCCGCGTACTCGTCAGCCGACCCCTCGTCGAGGTCGATCCAGTACATCTGGCCGATGCGCTTCGAGGCAGAGAACTGGGCAGCCGAGTAGGTCTTGCCGGCGCCCTCCTCCCCCTCGATGAGGATCAGCGGCCACGGCACGATGCCGGTCGGCTTGCGGGTCTTGAGCTTGATGCCGGGCGGCTTGGCGGCGCCCGCTGGTGCGTTCACGATCTGGCTCCAAGAGGTCGTGGTCAGTCCGTGCGCAGGGCTCGGACTTCAAATAGCGGGGACCACTCCGGGTGTTCGGCCAGGAGGAGCCGGACGTACCGGGAGCGGTAGTCGTTGTTCAGCGCGAACTCGTCACCTCGGGTGGCCGCGCCGTACTGGTAGCGCAGGAGCTCGAAGAGCATCCCGATGCCGATGCGGCCGAACCCCTTCTCCGCGCAGTCGGCGGTCATCCGGGCCAGCGCCCTGAGAACCCAGGGATTGAGCGCGTGGAACGCCTCGAACCGCTGCTGGATGGTCAGGTTGCCGACGTCGGCGGGGTGGCGAACGGGCTGGATGGTGCCGAACAACGGCGGCTGTTCGATCAGCAAAGCTCCCCCCTTAGAGATAGTACAAACACCCTGGAGTGTTGGAATCTATCTTTGGGCAAGGGGAATGTCGATCGACAACCTCACCAACCCCCCGCCCGGCGGCCCTCTGGAAACCGGCATCCCACCCCCCAGCGAATCGAAGCGCACTCCGGCGAGTGCGCTTCTATTCTATATGCAAATAGGGGTTAGATCAAGAACAACTAGCCCTGCGGCAAGGTTAGTTGGCGGGCTTGCTGGCTGCCTTGCCTCGCGGCACGATCCTGGAGCCAGGCCCGTCGTAGGTACCCTCGCGCAGCGCAGCGAGGACCTGTTCATCGACCGCCCAGTCCACGCCGCGGGCTCCGGCCTGGAGTGCGGGCGCGTCTTCCATCACTGGCTCCAGAAGCCAAATCGGCGATCCGGAGAGCGTGTAGTCGGCTGGGCGGAAGCGGCCCGTGCTGACCGCCTTCCTCAGCAAGGCACCGGACGGCAGGCGGAACAGCGCAACGAGCTCGGCCTGACCCACGAGCGGCGGGAGCTGGTTGACCTCGCCGACCCAGTGGCCCGGGTCCTGCTCCTTTACCAGCCGCGCAAGCACGGTCTCGTTGAGGTGCTTCGTGCGCGGGGTGGTCTGACCGAAGCCCTTCACGAACTGAAGGAGCCAGTAGGGCGAGCCGCTGATGATCTTGGCATAGCGGTAGTCGAGCGTGTGGTCGCGACTGATCCACTGACTGACCTGGAGTCGCCTGACGTCGTACAGCGCGGCGAACTCGGCCCCGCCGGCCAGGTACGGCTTCCTCACCGCTGGCCTCTGATCCTCTGCCACTCCATCGCCTCTCGCTATCGGTACGTCTGCATATAGATTGTAACCAAGTGCGAGAGCGGAGTCCGAGTCCCCCTCGAACCCGGGTAGTGTGGGGGCTTCCAAGAGGTCGAAGGCCCCCGTCGCAAGACGGGGGCCTTCTTCCTTGTTACTCGAGCGGCGCTCGACGTCACGCCAGCCCGGTCAGGTTCTCGGCAGCGAGAGCTGCATGTCCTCGTACTTCGGCGGCCGGGCGTAGCCCAGCAGCCAGCCGAAGCGCGGCGACACGTGCTCCTCCGCGAAACGGAAGACTCCGTAGTAGACGAAGATCACGGCGGGAGTGAGGACACCGGACACGGCAGCCGCGTCCAGGTCGAGGCCGTGCCGCAGGGCCACCGCGACGAGCCAGCCGACCGCGGCCGGCACCCCGGTGCGTAGCAGGGATGCGTACAGATTCATGCGTTGTGCTCCTTGATGGGATCGAGGGTCAGCCGAAGAGGCGGGCCCAGGTCTGGGGGCCGGGGAAGCCGTCGGCGTCGGAACCGCTCCACTTCTGTGCGAGCTGGAAGTCCCTGACGTTCAGGCGGTCGGCCTCGCCCCAGTCGCGGGTCGGACCCACGCGGTAGTGCTTGCCGAACCCGCGCCGGACGAGCTGCTGGCCCAGCAGGAGGATCGAGGCGTTCGACTTGCCGGGGCCGAAGGCGCTGCGGCCGGGAAATGGCGGCGGTCCCGGCTTGGGCGCCGGGCTCGCCCCGGTGGGCCATTTCGGCATCGGGCCCGGGTCGGTGTGCTGGTTCTCGGGCACCTGGCCGTGGCCGTAGTGCCCGCCCTTCGTCTCCCACGTGCGCTCGCTGCGGTTCGCGTTCCAGGTGGGTGTGCCCATCGGCCAGGCGTCGGGGACTCCCCAGCTCCTGGCCCAGGTCAGGATCTTGTCGAGACCCTTGGCCGGGGTGTCCCGGACGGTCGCGTACGTCTTTCCGCCCACACGGCAGTAGGGGAAGAACAGCGTCTCGACCTGGAGGCACACCTTCCCCGTGCGGTTCGTCCGCGTGCCGCCGGCGGCGTCGACGACCGACTTCGCACGGCTGTTGGCCGGGTAGAACTGGGCGGTCCGTCCGGTGAACGGGTCCCACAGGAGGTGCGGAGCGGCCCCGCTCCCACCGCCCGCGAAGTACCGGACGAGCTGGTCGAAGGGCACGAGGTCGACGGGCTTGGCCGCCGTGCCGTTCTTGTCCCAGGTGATGTGCCAGATCACGCGCGGCGCGTACTGGGTGTCGGTGGGTGCCGTATCGCTGAGCGGGTGCCGCTCGGCTCCGGGCAGCCAGAGATCGGGCATGAGGCGCGTCCTGCTTCTCCCCCGCGCCATGAGCGATCTTGCGTGACGTTGTTCGTTTTGTTACGGGCTGCCGCGTGCGGCGAGCAGCAGTTGCAGCACCGTCAGGAGCACCGGCGCGACGAACGCGGAGATGATGAGGCGCCGGTTGGTGCTCACCTGCTCGCGATCCTGGTCGCGCTCGGCCTTCACGGTCTCCAGCTCGCGTTCGAGGGTGTCGATACGCAGAGCCAGGTTGCGCTGGTCGGCACGGTAGACGTCCACGGTGACCACCTGGTTGAGACGGTTCGCCAGAGCAGCGATGTCGCTGCGCAGATCGTCGCGGAGCTGTGCGAGATCGTCGCGCTGGTCCTCGCGCAACTGGACGACAGCGCGGTGCAGTTCCCACAGCGTGGGTTCCGCGCCCGGCGGCGGGATGCTCACCGCGTGCTCCTTCGGCGATCGGTGGCCCCGCGCCACGCCTTGATCATACGGCCGCGCTGGATGCCTCCAGATCCGTAAGGCCCGCCCCCTACTTCGTGTAGGTCACGCGAAGCTGAGGAGGGTAGGTCTGCCCGACTCCCCTGGCACGCCCGTAGTAGTTCAGGTCGGAGTTGTTCGGGTCCAGCGCAATTCCACGCCAACTAGTGCTGTCAAATACCGCCGTGATATCGACCCATTTTCCGACGTTCTTGCCCCAACTAATCGTCTGCGACTCACTGTCGGAGCTGAACGTCGACGGCCGCGATGTGAACTTGTGGGCTTTGATGACGGCCTTCCCGCCACCGTTGTAATACCAGTGATCGAAGTAGAGATAAACCTCAGCTT
Source organism: Streptomyces cinereospinus (assembly GCF_042430725.1). Classification (NCBI taxonomy): domain Bacteria; kingdom Bacillati; phylum Actinomycetota; class Actinomycetes; order Kitasatosporales; family Streptomycetaceae; genus Streptomyces; species Streptomyces cinereospinus. The sequence continues at coordinate 150,715 of NZ_JBHMCY010000004.1, forward strand.
TCTGGATGGTGGCGCCGGAAAGGTCGGTTCCGAGCGATGCCGGAAATCCGATCAAACTCGCCTGCATTCCGTTGGTCGAGCTGTAGTAGCCCTGGAGGCACTGATTTCCGTAGTACGAGTTGTAGGCGCCGCGATTCGCATAGCTGCCGGACCAGGAGGCCGCGTAGGTCTTGGTGTAGGTCTTCGTCGGCGGAGTCGTCGTGCCGCCGCCGACGTTGTAGACCCCGGTCTCCGGGATGTACGGGCCAACGTCCTCTACGTACATCACGCCCTGATATGTGGTGCCGCCGAAAAGACGTACCGTCTGGCCGGTGGGGCCGCTCTGGCAGCGGAAGGTGGTCAGCAGGCGGTGCAGTCCCGTACCCAACGCCGAGCCGGAGCGAATGCACTCCAGTCGAATTCGTTGGAACCCGGCCGTCGACAGGGGGTAGGTCACGGACTGGATCTGCGGCGAGGTGATCGACGGGGTCTTCGCGCCGCCATCCCGGAGGGCGACGACGAGTTCGCCGCCGGCCACGGAGGGGTCGGCGTAGCAGTCCAGGACGATGCGGTACATACGACTGGTGTCTGCGTCAAAGGACAGCTCAACGAATCCGTAATCGGTGGTGCCCGCCGAGACAGAGCTGGCCTGGTAATCGACGGCTACTAGACCGCGGGCGAAGCTGGCCAAGTACGTCTCGAACGGGTCACCACCGATGGTGAAGGTGCCAGCTACGGCCAGGTCCGCGACACCGGTATTGCCCTCCTGGTCGATGGTGGCGACCGCCCTGCCATTGTTCGTCAGCGTCACGTAGTTCGGCGTGCCGGTGGTCAGCGAGACAGCCTCACCCCCGGACTCGTCGTACAGGCGCAGACCCTGCGGGGAGAGTTCGGCGCGGGCGCCGCTTCCCGGGGTCGAGAGCACGGAGCGGCATTCGAGGTTGTCGAAGTAGGCACTGCCGACGGTTACCGTGCTGCCGGTGCCGTCGACACCGACCCGCATGTTCGCCTGGGTCGAATTGGCGGGGATGGTGATGACCTTGGAGATGCGCTGCCACGTGCCGTCCGTGACCGGGGCGGAGACCACGATTCCGTCCGAGCCGAGGCGTGTTCCGGCCTCGTCGTAGAAGCCGAGGAACAGCTTCACGGTGGCCCCGGTGAAGTCTGCGGTGGTCTTGTAGTCGGCGGCGATCCAGTAACGGTCACCGGGCAGCACGGGCGAGGTGGCGTGCTGGACCCAGCGGTACGCCCCGGCGGCCGAGGTGATGCGCAACCGCTTGGCGGAGTTGTTGCCTCCGTCCTCGACGGCGAAGACCGCCGGGTCCTGGCCAGCCAGACCGGCTGCGACCACGCCGGTTTCGTAGGAGGGGTCTCCGACCAGGTTGCCGTTGGTGCCGATCGCCAGTCGAGACGCCGAGAGCGAGCCCGCGGCGATGTGGCGGGCGGTCAGCGTGTTGGTGGCGATCTCGTCGCCGGTAAGGGACAGCGCCTTGACCTCGCGGGCGGTGAGGGACTTGGCGACGACCTTCTCACCGGTGACGGACTGGGCAGCCAGCTCCAGCGTGCCGATGGATTCGGCCAGGACCATGCCCGCGCCGATGACGGTTCGGATCTCGGCGTTGTCGAAGTCGGCCGTGCCGGCGGTTGCCTGGAAGTCTTGCAGCCAGACGGTGGCGGCTACGGTCCCGGCGGGGGCTTGCACCTGCTGACTCACACGCGCCCATGCGGCGCCGGGGGTGGGCGTCGCGATGGCGGTGCCGTAGCCGAGCACAGCGCCTGCGGCGTCCTGCCAGCGCAGGTAGAACCGGACGGAGTTCCCTGCCCAGTCGGCGGAGACCCGGTAGTCGAAGGCGAGGAAGAAGCGGTTGCCGGGCGAGACGGGCAGCTCGGTGATGCGGAGACTGGGAGAGGCGGCCGTTGCGCTGGTGCCGTTGACCCGCAGAGCCTTCGGTGAGCCGTTGCCGCCGACCAGCGTCCACTGGCTGTTCGCGGCGACGAGCTGTGCGGTGAACGCTCCCTCGAACGACGGGTCCGGCATCAGGTTGCCTGTGCCGATGGCGAGCTGGTTGTGACCGACTGCACCGATTTGCAACTTGGCGCGGGACACGGCGCCCTCGGCGAGCGCGGTCTCGCCAACGATGCCGTCCAGGACCTCTTGGGCGACGACCGGCCCCGGCGTGACCGGCCCGCTCTGGACTGACGGGGGCGACGCGACGCCCGAGGAACTGCGCGTCAGCAGGCGGACGTACAGCGCCTGCTCGGCTGGAATGGTCAGCGTGCCGCCGCGCGGGGATTCGAGTGTGCCGCGCAGGGTGGCGCTGCCGGGCGTGAAGTTGTCGAGGCCGGCCGCGTGGACCTCGACGCGGGCGAAGTCCAGCGGCGCGGCGACGGCGTCGGCGAAGGTTCCTTCCCAGGCGGCGGCCACGCCACCCGGGATCGCTGTGACAGTGGGCTGGCTCGGGGTCGGAGGTGTTGGGCCATTGACGACGTTGACTCCGGTGGTGCCGTCGGGCTGCTGGCCGATGACCGCGCGCAGGGACCCGTCGTCGTCGAAGACGTTGATCGCGCCGTCCTCGATGGAGGAGTAAGCGAGTTGGGCCGTGCGGCTGGTGCTGTCGAGGCGCCGTTCAACGGCGGCCAGGCGGGCGGCGAGGCTGGCGATCTGGTTGGTCATGCTCAGGCTCCGTAGGTGTAGCGGTCCGCCCGCGCCAGTTGGACGGTGACCTGCTCCGGCTCGTCGTCGGCCGGTGGTTTGAGGGTCCAGCCGGTGATGCGCGACCAGCCGTCGTACTGGGTCCACTCGTCGTTCAGGCGTACGCGCACGTCGTCGCCGATCTGGAAGGCTCCGATACGGGCCGCCGGGTGGTCGCGGAGCACTACCTCGGTGACCTCGCCGATGACCGACCGGTTCACGCGCTCGGTGCGTGTGCGGGCAGCGAGCCGGTCGTTGGCCTTCTCGGTAGGCACTTCGAGGACCTGCTCCAGGCGCAGGCGCCCGTTGCGGGCTGCGTCCACGACGCGGCGCCGGGAGCGGCCTTCGCCTGCGCCGAGGCCGATGACGACCTGGGCGTAGCTGTCGGCGTCGTACTCCACGGGAACGGTGGAGGTGACGTTGATGCCCGAGGTGAAGCTGATGTCCTGCCGCCGCGTGCCGAGGCGGGGCCACCCGATCCGGATGCGCTGCGTCGGCGTGTCCCCCGACCAGGCGACGGTCTCGGTCCACTCCGGTCCGCCGGCCACGGCCACCATGTCGTCCACGACCGTGTTGAGCGTCGGCGCCTCCCACCAGGACGTTGAATAGGGCTCGGCGGGCGTGCCGACCTTGGCGTTGGACGTCGTCCCGTCGACCGCGACGTGCAGGTTCCCGTCCGGCTGGGCCTGGCAGTACGCCCAGACGTCGCGGATCACGCGGCAGGGGTCGGCGTTCACCCACGGCCCGCGGCCGTCGAGGTTGCCGTGGAGGTCGGTGCGCTTGGTGAGGTACGAGCCGAATCCGCTGGCCTCGATCCGCAGCTTCTGTCCTTCGGGCTCGGCGCGCCAGATGATGCCGCCCCACAGCAGGGTGCGGTCGCGTTCGGCGAAGATCAGCGTGGTGCCCGGGTCGACCTGGGCAGGGGTGAGGTTGGCAAGTCTCGGCTCGATGACGCCGGTGAAGTTGCCTGGCCCGCACAGTTCCGGGCCGAACTCGACGCCGGTCAGCGGAAGGTCCCAGGCGAGGGTGTCACCGGTGAGGGCGTGCGTGGTCAGGTAGCGGTACGACATCGTCAGATGACGCCCTCGTTGAACTCCACGTCGCAGACGATCGAGGTGCTGCCGTCCACGCCGAGGTTGCCGGTCTCGCTCTTGGACATGTAGGTCTGCACGTACAGCGTCTGATTGGTGCCGCGCATGGCCGCCGTGATGCCGATGTTGTCGGCCAGGACGATGGTGGACCGGCGGACGATCTTGCCCTGGTCGTCGTCGATGACCGTGTTCTGGCCCTGCACGGTTCCGATGACCTGCTGCATTGAAGCGAAGACATCCGCGTCGGACATGCGCAGGCCCGCGAAGGTCGTGACGGCCTTGAGGTTCACGGCCCAGTCCGGCACCGGAATGGTCCAGCGCGCGGCGGCGGGCCACGTGTGCCACTTGTTGTCCTGGTAGACGAGGGTGGACAGGCTTCCCGGGAAGGACGTGTAGAGGCGGCGTTCCCGCCGCGGGTTGGCGATCTTCCGCAGGTCCTTGATCATCGCGTCGGTGATCGTCGCGGTATTCGACGGGATGTCGAGGCGGGCCAGGGGGATGGCAGTCATCCCCGCCGGCACCGCCGTGGCGGTGGCCGACACGTTAGGGATCACCTGGAAGTAGCCGATGTCGTCCTTGGCCGGGTCGCGGTTTCCCTCGTACTCGGGGTCTTCGATGCGCTGGACCAGCAGGTCGGATCGGCCGGAGGCGCCGGTGGGCGCTACCGGCACGATGGCGTCGCCGACGTTGTACTGCGTGTACGACCCCTGCCCCCATGCAGCACCGCGTATGACGGAGGAGCCATCTCCGACTCGTACGCCGGCGCCGGGCGCGGAAAGCTGCCGGACCTTGAGGTCGTTGGCCTCGGTCACGCCCTGGTTGCCGCGGGCGAGGTCTCTGACCATCATCCGGAAGGCGCGGGCGGGGTGTGTGCCGCCGTGGGTGAGCATGGGCGGCTGGACGAGCGTCACAGCAGGGTCCTCCTTCTTACAGAGCGGTCCACGCCGACCGCCACGAGACGGTCAGGCGGGTGGTGTTGGTGTAGTCGGCGGCCGTCCAGCGGATCTCGCTGCGGCCCGGCGGGATCTGGAAGAGGTCCAGGCGTGATGCGCCGGACAGCGCCGAGGCGGCGTTGCCACTGCCGTTGCGCAGGACCCACCGCGTGCCGGGCCGGGTCTCGATGTCGATGCGCTCGCCGACCCCGAGAGTGATGTCGAGGTCCAGGACGCGCCCGGAGTCGACGTGCAGGATGCGGGGGTTGGCGACCGGTCCGGAGATCCGGATGGTCGGCCACGCGCCGGTGTTGCCGTCGTTGATCACCCAGCCCGGTCTGGTTTCCGGGGTGGCGATGCCGGTGGTGATGGGGGCGACGAGCGGCGCCGTGAAGCCCTCGGTGCTGTTGGAGATGTCCAGGGGCAGCGTGACGCTGGAAACCTCGTCGTCGTGCAGGCGCGGGTCGAGGGCGGTGAACTCCAGGTCCAGGGGTATCCAGCCGTGGATGGCCTGCGCGGTGGAGACCGCTTCGGCGCGTCGGATGCGGCCGAAGAGGACTCTCGTGCCGCGTCCGGGCCAGCGCAGTCGTAGCTGTGCGAGCGCGCCGGCGGTGCGCCGGATCTTCGCGTTCGCGGCGACAGCCTCTATCTCCGCGAGCTTGTCCAGGGCAGCGGCCGGATCGCCCGCGGTCCGGATTCCCGCTTCGATCCGCACCGTGCGCGGCGCGTAGAGATCGACTCCGGGAAACGCGCCGTCGTCGGCAGGGTTCAGCACGTCCTGTGTGCGCAGCTCGGCAGCCCCGAGTCCTTCGACGTCGGAGATGGACACGGCCGTCTTGTGGCCGATGAGAACCCCGCCGAAGTCGATCTGCCATTCGCTGAGGGAGAGCATCAGATCCGCCCCCCACGCTGGGCGTTCCGCAGGCGGCGCATGATCTCCCCGGACAGCTCCTGCGGCGAGCTGTCGCGGCCTTGGACGGTGATCGGCATGTTCTCCACGAGGGCCTTCGGCTGCTGCTGGACGACGGTGACCTTGATGGCGGTCGGCGGCCGGGCGTCGACGAGCCGCATGGCCGGTGGGGTGGCGCCGCTGGCCAGGCGCATCCCGAAGCGCGTGGCGACGTCGTTCAGGACAGACAGGGCGCTGCTGCGCTTGGCGGCGCCGAGCGGGATGAACGCCTCGCCCCCGGTGCTCGGTTCGGCGAACTTGATCAGTCCGCCGGAGGTGGCGTAGAGGCCGGGCGTGAGGATGCCGCCGTTCGCGTACGACAAGCCCTTGTTCGCGCGGCTCAGGTCGGAGAGGAACTTGGCGCCCTTCGACCCCAGCGCCCTCTTGATGCGGGAGAGGCCCAGGTTGGCGACCTCGATGATGTGGTCCTCGTCGAGCCCGGTGGCTTCAGCGACCGCGTGCAGGCCGGTCGTCTTGCTCTTGACCGCGCTGATGATCGCGACCAGGTCGGGCAGGTCCTCACTGGGGATGGTTTTGTCGGCGCTGGCTGCGGCGTCGTTCGCCGCCTTCGCTTTCTTCTTGTCCTTCACGGCCTGGGCGGCGAGGTCGGCCGCGTCTTGGTCCCCCTGCTCGGCCAGGCGCTTGGCGAGGTCGCCGTATCCGCTGGCGGCAAGCTTGGCCAGGTTCTTCTCGAAGCCGGTCTGGTCCTTCACCGCTTGGCGTAGCTGCCCGGTGTACTCGCCGAGGCTCGCCTTGGAGGCTTCGGCCAGCTCGCGGAGGTCCTTGGTCATCGACCGCAGGTACTTCGAGCTGCCGGTCGCCATCTTGTGCGTGAGGGAGATGCCCTCCTCGCCCATTTCCGCCAGCGCGTCCGCTACGTCCTGGCCGGCTCGGCGGGCCACCGTGTCCAGGTCCTTGCGCCACCGCTTCGCTGTCGACACCGACTGGTGCAGCTTCTTCGTGAACAGCGTGAGGCTGAAGTTGCCCTTCTTGTCCTGCGAATCGCTGGCAATCCCGGAGAGCGAGTACAGCGTCTGCGGCTGGTAGGTGAAGCCCGACAGACCCCCGTCGGCGTGATAGCTGACCTCTCCGCCGAAGCGACGGGCCACTTCGTCCAAGATCCGCTTCGACCTGGCCCGCTTCGCTCCGGCCAGCGGGATGTACGCCTCCCCCTGCGTCTCAGGCTCGGCCCACACCCTCCACGCGCCGGCGGGGGCGATCTGAGCCGTGTGCTCCTCGCGGCGGGAGCGCACGCCGCCGTCGGCGTAGAAGTCGATCAGGCCGCCGTTCGCCTGCTTCTTCGGCGCCTGGATCGAGTCGGGGACGCCGTTCGCGTCCTTGTCCCACGACGTGGGCTGGACCTTGGCGAAGAACGGGATGGTCACCGACGCGGGCTTGTTGACAGAGACGGTGATGGTCTTGGTCCCGGGGATGCGTCCCACGGACGCGCCGATGCCGTCGAGCTGCGTCTGCACCGCCGCCATGTCACCTGACAGGAGCGCGGTGGTCAGGGCCGATGCTGCTGCCGTGCCCTTCTGCTGGGCCACGGCGACGATGAGGCTGAGCATCCCGGACCACTCGGAGTTGGACTGGACCCCGGCCGCCTTGAACGCTCCTACGACGCCCGTCAGGTCGGGGGCCTTGATCGGCAGGTCCGCGCCGTACAGGGCGTTGAGCTGCGTGCGGATCTCCGTGACGTCGCCCTTGAGGAAGGACTGCGCTAGCGAAGTGGACGCTTCCTTGCCGAACTTGGCCGACACGTCGGCCAGGAGCCCCATGCCCTGTTCGAGCTGCGCGGCTGCTGCCTTGGGCAGCTTCTTCGCGGCCTTCTCCATGTCGGCCACGGTCATGTCCTGCATGACGCGGGCGAGCTTGCTGGGGTCGTTGGTGGCTGCCGCGTCCGCCCAGGCTTCGGCTACCTTCTTGCCGTACTTCGCCGAGATCGCGGGCAGTTGCTCCAGGCCGGCACGGAAAGCGGGCGTCGAGCGGGCGGACGACTCCTGGATGATCGATTCCAGCTCGTCAGCGACCTTGCCCTTGCCGTGCTTGAGCTGCTCGACCAGCTCGTCGAGGATCGGCGCCGAGTCGGGGCCGAGGTCGGAGAAATGGTCCGCCAGATCGAGGCGCCCGGCGGCGGCCAGCTCGCCCAGGTTCTTCTGGAACTCGCGCTGCGCCTTGAGCTGCTTGCGCAGCTCCGCGACGTAGTCCGACAGGGATGCCTTCGACGCGTCGGCGGACAGGCCCGCCTTACGGTTGGCCTCGGCCACCTTGTCCTGAGCGGCCTTCCACGCCTTCGCCGGGTCGACGATCGAGGCGAGGGACTTGGCCATCGCCTCCATCTGATCGGTGAACTGCGGCGCCCCGTTCTTGTCCGTCGGCAGGGACTGCGTGAGGTCCCAGGCCCCGAGCATCTCGCGCCGGTTGTTCTTGATCTTGTTGTTGACGATCGCCATGTTCGCGGCAAGCTGGCTCTCCTGCTTGACCGCGTTGCTCCAGATCTTGTGCTGCTTGTCCAGGACCTTCTTGGCGGCGTCCCATTCCGGGTCGGGCGCGTATGAGCCGCGGTCCCAGGTCAGTGCCTTCTGGGTGTTCAGCTCGTCCTTGAGCTTCTTGAGCTTCGCGCCGCCGGAGGTGATCGCGTCGATGGCGGTCGCCACGTCGATCCCGGCGTCCTTGAGCTTCTTGACGTCGTCGCTGTTCGTGAGCTGTTCCGTCAGGGTCCGCAGTCCGGCTCCCTGCTCGCCCTCCTCCCGCTCCTTGCGGAGGGCGTCGACCAGCTCCTCGGTAGCGGCCTTGGCCTTCTGCTTGCTGGCGGAGTAGGCGGCGTACACGCCGATACCGATCGTCATCAGCGCCGTCAGGCCGGCCACCGCGATACCTGCTCCGCTGAGGACCGCGGGGAGGGCGGAGCCTCCTGCGCGGGCCGCCGCGAGCTCGGTCCGGAACACGGTGAGCTGGGCGCCGAACCGCAAGAAGGCCGCCTTGGCGAGCAGCGCGGCGGCCGAGAGCGCCAGGACGACGCCCATGACCGACTTCACCGGACCCGGCAGGTCGTTGACCGCCCCGGCCAGCACGTTCAGGGCCTCCCCGACCCCTTGAAGGGCGGGCAGCAGCACGCGCGCCATGTCGATGCCGAGGGCCTGGGCCTGGTTCTGGAACAGACTCCACTGGCCCGCCGTGGTGTCCATCTGGATCGCGTACGCCTTCTGCGTTGCGCCGGCGCGCTCGACCTCCTGGCTGATGCCCTGGTAGGTCGCGGCGTAGTTCTCGCCATCGGCGGCCGACAGGGCCAAGGCGGCGCGGACCGCCCGGATGTCACGCAGCAGGGGAACCAACTGGTCCGCGCTGCCGCCGGTGGCGTTGCGGACCTTCTGCATGACGACGTACAGGCCGTCCTGCTGGAGGGCAGCGGCGGCCGACTCGTAGCCGAAGCCCTTGATCATGTTGGACAGCTCTTGGGTGGGCTTCATCATGCGCGTCAGCAGCATGTTGAGCGCCGTGACGCCCTCGGCCGCCGGGATGCCCGAGAGCGTGACCGCCGCGAGCGCCGAGCTGATGTCCTCGAACTTCACGCCCGCCGCAGCGGCCATCGGAACGACGTCGCCGAGCTGCTGTGCCAGCTCGTCGAACGACACGACGCCGTAGTTGACGGTCTGGAACATGACGTCCATGACGTCGCTGGCCTGTGAGGCGTCCATTCCGTACGCCTTGAGGACGCCGAGCAGGGCTCGGGCGGACGTCTCGGTCGTCGTGAGACCGGCGGCGGCACCGCGGGCGGCCACCCGGAGGATCGTCATCGCGTCGGCGCCGTCGAAGCCGGTCGAGACGACCTGGTACAGGCCCTCGGCAAGCTGGGCGGCCGACTGCGGGAGCTGAGTGCTCAGCTCGACGATCTGGTCCGTGAAGTGGCTGATGTTGGTGCTGTTGATCTCCTTCGAGATCGTCATGACGTTCGCCATGTGCTTCTCAAGCTCGATGGCGCTGCGCACGCCCATGACGAACGCGCCGCCGAGAGCGACGCCCATCACGGTGAACCCGGTGGCCATCGCCCGGCGGGTCCGGTCCGATCGCGCCGCGAGCGCGTTGAGGTCGCCGTCAAGGCGGCGAACCTGCCCGCCGAACGCGGTGACCTGGCCCGCCGCTGTTCGCAGACCTCCCACCAGGCCGGTCACGCCGGCCTGGACCTGGACGTAGAGGGTGTAGGCCCCAGCCACTGGCTAAGCCTTCTTTCTGGGCCGAAGCCCGACCTTCACCCCACGCCCCTCCGGACCCTCCGGGACCTGTTCCTGCTCCATGGCGATCAGCTCGCAGCCGACGCACCGGTGTGTCTCAGTGACGTACGCGAAGCGGTCGCCACCTGCCTGCTCGTCCCACTCCTCCGGCCTGGTCCCGCACGACTCGCACACCGTTCGCGAGAAGCCGAGGTAGGCGATGGCCTTCGCGCGGTCGAGCGCCGACCACCGCCCGTCTCCCGCTCCGGTGAACTGCGAGTGAGGGATTCCGTACGAGGCGCAGACCTCCATCTCTGCGCGGAAGCCCGGGTCGGAGGTCAGCCTTTTCCCAGGTCCGCCCTCAGCGTCTGGTTGACCAGCAGCGCACAGGTGAACAGGGCCTTGGCCTCGGAGTCAGGCCACGCGTCGAGGAGTTCCTGCGCTTCCTGCTCGCTCATGCCGGGAACCTCGCCACCGGACTCGTCCCGCTCGATGTGGCATGCGGCGATGAGGGCCGCCGGGTAGGTCTCGACGTTGTACTCCATGCCCTGATCGGCCTGGGCTTCCGTCGGCGGATGATCGCGCAGGAGCTGTTCCCAGGCCGGACGCGGAAGTGCTCGGAAGGTCAGGACGACCGTCGCGTCCTCCAGGACCTGTTCGGCGGCGTCCAGCCGCAGTTGCGCGGCGACGACTTCCGGCTGGCTGACCGTCCACTCCTCGCGGTCGGCCTCCGAGACGCCCTGCTCGATGGACTGCCCGCGGGCGACAGTGCGCGCCTTGGCCAGTTCCAGGGCGGCATCGGTGGCGTTCTTCTTTGCCTCGTCGTCGTCGCACAGCCGCAGACTGCGCTCGGGGAGCTTGCGGGCCTTCAGCCGCGCCATCTTCGCCGACCAGTGGGCGTCGCGGGCGACGGCGGCGGCCGGGGGTTCGGATATCGCTGTGGTGGTCATGCGGCAGCCCCGGCTCAGACGGTCTTCGCCGGCACGGCGGCGTCGAGGGTGGGCTCGTCGGTGATGCCGAAGGTGACCTTGAACTTCGCCGGTTCCGACGCGGTGCTGTAGGAGGGGCTGCGGCTGCCGACACGGATGGGGAACACGTCGAGCGACTTGGACTGCGGCACGTCGCCCTTGCGCAGGATGGCGATGTACCCGATGACGCCCTTGGACAGCAGGGTCTCGATCTCGTCGCTGACCTTGTCCTCGTAGAACGTCAGCGAGCTGTTGTCCGCCTTGTCCTCGCCCGGGATCGTGGTGGCGAACGTCGACCCCATGTCGGGGGTGTCGATCGGGGTGTTCTCCAGCGACCAGCCCTCGACGTCGGAGATCGTGTCCGACAGGTTGGTGGCGTTGGTGGGGCCGAGTTCGCCGCGGGTGGGGATGTTGTCGTCGGAGGCGATCTTCTGCAGGAAGTAGAAGAGGGTGGTGCCTCGGCGCATGAAACGCTGCTGCGTGGTTGCCACGCGACTCTCACTCTCCGGGGACGCTGACGGCCCCGGAATACGGCAGGCCCGTCCCCAACAGATCAAGCTGGGAGTCGGCCCGTACCGAGTGGTCGGGCGTCCGCGATGGGCCTCCGCGGTGAGGTGCGGCGGTTAGCCGAGGGTGGTGACCTCGATCGCGAACCGCTGAACGTAACTGTATACGCCGCTGGCGACAGTCACGCCTTCTTCTTTGTCCAGCTCACGGGACATGACCACGTAGCCTGCGGCCGTGATCGGGTAGGTGTAACCGAGCACGGTGCGAGCCAGCATGCCCGCGCGAACCTTGTCGGCCATCCACTCCGCCTGCTCGGCGGTGGTGGCAACTGACGTGACCTGGTAGACGATTCGGGCGTCCGCGCTGGCGTCTCCGAAGGGTGGGCCATCGCTGGTCGAACCGACCGGATAGAGCACGCTGTAGGGAGTGGCCGCTCCCGTGGGGAGACTGCTGGACGTGGGCGCCGATCCGTACCCGCAGGACCGGCCGGTGGCGCTGGCGAGCATCGCTTGGACGGCGAGACTGAGCACTCGCCCGGATACGGCCATCAGTCGCCCACCGCCGCTCCGACCGCTGCCAGGAAGGCCGGACGGACCTGTTCGACTGCTGGTCCCACATGCGGGTACGGCGGCTGGTTGTAGATCCGCCCGAGGCTGTCGGCCCCGACGAAGCCGTACTCCAGGCGCCTGCTCTGCGGCTTGTTGGTGCCGACGATCGCCTCGACATTCAGGCCGCTGGTGCTGAACTCGTGGGTCCACGAGCGCCGGTAGTCACCCGTCGGCGCGTTCGGCCCCGGCCGGCCGCTGGCGTTGGCCTTGATGGCGGTCTCCAGGAGCATGGCGTAGTGCTGGACGACGCTGGCCACCGCCGGGAGTGCGGCTGCCGCGCGGGCATTCAACAGAGCGGCGATCTGCGGCGCGTTGCTGTTCGCACCTGCCGACGGGTGCGCGTTCGGGTGGGGGTTTCGCGGGGATGCCATCAGCTCGTCTCCTGGGCTTGGTCGAACTCCCCCCGCGCCCACTGCTGGAGCTGCGCCAGGACGGCCTTGGTGAAGCCGTGCGGGCCGCCGTCCATGTCCGGCCGTGCCAAGGCCGCCTTCTCCAGCAGACCCGGGTTGATCGCTGAGAGGAAGTGGGCGGCGGCCGGTCCCGGCTCGTACGGGATACCGACCGCGACCCTGGCGTGGCCGTCGAAGTCAGGGCTCGTTTTGCCTTGCGCGAACTGGATTATCAAGTCCGCGACGCTGCCCGCCTGTTGGTGGATGGTGTAGCCGGAGACGACTCGCGAGTAGTCCTTCCCGTCTATCTCTATTGAAGCCTTGCTGCCGTCCGCCTTGACTCTGACCTGCCGGATGTCGGCGGGCGGAGTGTCCGTGATCTCCATGTACCGAGCGTAGGACGGTTCGCGGACACTCCGATTCGCCTCAGGACGGCGGCGTGATTTCGTCCAGCCGCGTCACCCGGACCAGTTCCACGGTTGACGCCTCGGCCGGGTCGAGGACCTGCCAGACACGACCGCCCGTTGCGGCGCTGCCCGAGTGCGCAACCGTCACCTCCACCCGGTCGTACCGGGCGGGCACCGGCGCCCCGAGCGGCGTCAGCAGCCGGTACCAGGACACGGTGTCGTCGAGCCACTGCTTGCCGATGATGCCCTCGGCAGTCACCTGTCCGTGCCCGGATAGCATCGCGCCAGGCCCCTCGTAGACCAGGTCGGCGGGTACCTCGCCGAGGAGACCGGTTACGGGGTCGAGCGCCGGCGTGCCGGTGGGCCGGGTGACTCGCACCGTGTCGAGCAGGAGCTTGGCCTCCAGCTCCTTCCGCACTTCCTCCGGATCGATCGCTGTCGTCACTTCACGCTCCGGTGGTCTGGGTGTTCTGGTCCACCCAGGTGGTACGGACGATGCTCAGCGTTGAGGTCTCCCCGATGTCGATCACACGCCACGTCCGGCCGATGGCTGACTCGTCTTCGGCCTCCACGACAGCAACGGTGTCCTCGCGCGAGGCGACCGGCGCCGACAGCGGCGTCAGCAGACGGTACCGAGACGGCGTGTCGTCCACGTATGCCTGACCTGCGAGGTGCAGGACGACGGACGGCCCGCCCGTTGGAAAGATGGCGCCCGGTCCCTCGTAGACGGTGACGGGCGGCCCGGGTTCGTACTGTCCCGTGTCCGGGTTGAACACCGGCTCGCCAGGCCGGTAGATGCGGATCTTGTTGGTGAGGATCTTCTTCTCGACGATCGCGCTGACGGCCCCCAGAGTCAGCCCTTCAGTAGGCACGCTCATGTGTTCGAGAGTAGCCGCGAGCAGCGACAGGCCCGATTCCGCGCACTCGGCTCACCGTGGCGTCGCGACGCTCAGGGAGCGAGCGATCACGGCTTCGCTCGCATCGAGCGCGGCTGAGAGGTCATCAGCCAGGTCGTCCGGCAGGTCTCCTGCCCCCAGTCCGCAGAACCGGACCAGGTCACGGCACTCCCGAGCCTGGTCGTCTGGCACGAGGGAGTTGAACAGCGCGTGCGCCAGCACCTCACGGGCCGCGTACCCGTCGCGAGCTGCCCTTGTCCGGAGGTGCAGATTCTCGACGAGACGGCAGGCTGCTGGATGTTGGGCGCCGACCGCGTCCAAGACCGTGAGCCCGAGGCGAACGTCGAAGACGGTGCGGCCTGGTTGGGCCTCGTGGTTGAGGTATGTGCTCACCAGGTCTTCTGCGCCGTCGCCGAGGTCTCGGCCGGTGTCGCGACGGCATAGAACGGTCAGGCACGCGGTGACGGCCTGCTCCCACGGATCGCCGGGTGCCGTCTCGGTGAGCAGTTCTGCGGCGCGTTCGGTGCGCCCGTCGGTGAGGGCCGCGACTACGGCGACTTGGCGGCCGTCGAGCATCCGTGTGCCCACACCGCGGTGCTGCTCGATGTGATCCAGGGCTTCCCGCCAACGGCCTTGCGCGGTCAGGCTGCGCGTGCCGTCCGCGAGCACCACACGCCACAGCCAGGCGTACACCTCCCGCCGGTCCTCGTCGGTGCGGGTGAGGTCCGCTGGCACGGTGATGCCTTCGAAGACCGCGCTGCGGCCCGTGCCGACGGCTTCGTACAGGTCTAGAAGGCGTTGGCGTCCGTCGTCGTTGCGGCCGGCGCGGATCTGTAAGCGCGCGAGGTTGACCAGCGGTTCCAGCCCACGGATGGCGCTCATGGCGGGCAGCGGGCCTGCCCGGAGGTATGCCTCAGCGTGCCGGTGGCACATGGACCGGGCGAGGTCGGGCAGGTCGACGTCAGAGGCGACCAGCGCGGCCTGGTTGAAGACGGCGGAGGCAACGCCCTGATCTCCCTGGTCCGTCGCCTTGACGGCGAGTTCGGCCAGGGCCTGCACGCGGGCGGGCAGCGGCGAGCAAGCGGGCCTGAATCGGGCGACGAGCGGAAAGCGCCTTGCTATCGGGCCGTGCGGGTCCATGTTTCCCCCTGGTGCGACGGTGCCGGGATGGAGGAGGGCGAGGTGGTGCCCGTCGACTGTGCGACGGGCACCACCTTCTTCACAGCCGAGCTGGCGTCACCGCCAGTCGACGACGATGCGGTTCAGCGGGGTGTCGAGAGCGAACAGGCCCGGCACCTGCTCGATGGCCGGGGCGTCGAGGGGCTGAATCTCGAACGTGGCTTCACGGCCGCGGTACTCGCGGTCCCAGGTGCGGATGGCGCCCGCGACCCGCGCGGCGAGCTCGTCGCTGCCGGGACCGTGGCCGACGACGCCGAACTCCCACAGCTTGCCGCCCTCGGGGGTCTTCTTCTCCGATACGCGGCGGGTGAGGTAGGTGACGGCGCCCTTGTCGACAGCGGCGGTCGAGGAGGGGTAGGGGTCCTCCGTGAGAAGCGTCCCCTTGGCGTCGGCCGGGAACAGCATCCGGATCAGTCCGCTGGGCAGGGAGCAGGAGACGAACAGCTCCATCCACTCGGGCGACTCCATGGCGCGAACCGTCATGCCGGTCCACTCCCCGGCGCGCGGCTGGTCCAGCACTCCGGCCAGGGCCTCGGCGTCGATGTACTGCCCGGCAGGGGCCTGGAGCCGCACGGTGCCGTCCGCGCTGAGGGGGATGATACGGCGGTCGTCGTCGGCGATGCCGCGCCGCAGCGGCATGAAGGTGTTCATCTTGCTGCTGACGCTGATCCAGCGGCCGTCGCGCTGCTCGTAGGCGATGGAGCGGGAGACGCTGCCCTTGAGTCGCTGGGGAACCACCAGGCGCCCACCGGGTGCGAGCTGCTGCATCCAGGCGTGCGGGACGCCGTGCGCGCCGACGGTGGCGATGATCCGGTCGTACGGAGCACCGTCGGCGTGACCGACCGCCCCGTCGCGGGTCAGAACCTCGACGTTGGTGAATCCGGCGGCAGCCAGGTGCGCGCGGGCGCCTTCCACGAGGTCGTCGTCCACGTCGATGGTGGTGACGTGGCCCGTCTCGCCGACGAGGTGAGCGAGCAGCGCCGCGTTGTAGCCCGTGCCGGCGCCGAGTTCGAGGATGCGTTCGCCGGGCTGGGCGTCCAACTGATCCAGCATGAGCGCGACGACTCCGGGCTGGGAGGCGCAGGAGATCGACGTGCCGTCGGTGTCGTACTTGACGTTGACCGGCGTGTTGGCGTACGCGTCTTCGAGCGTGGCATCGGGCACGAACAGGTGGCGGGGAACGGTGCGCAGGGCGGTCTCGACCACAGCGGTTCGGGCGTAGCCAGATTCGCGGATCTTGTCGACCAGGGCGTTGCGCAGCCGCGCTGCGTCGGCCTCGGAGTTGGCGAGCGTGTCGGTATTCACCGCCCCGACGCTAGTGGTTTCGTGCGTCCCCTCGGTGGACGACGCGGTCTTGTCACTCGATCCCATGACTGCCTCTCGTGCGATGTCGAACAGGGTGCTTTGGTCGTCCGAGCGGAGACCTGCGCGGTTTGCGTGGAAGATCAGGTGGTGGGTGACGATGGCGCGAAGGCCGCGGGTGAAGCGGCCTTCGATGGACAGGTCGGCGAGTGTCGCCCCGGCCCGCTCGAAGGCGGCCACCCACTCGTCGTGGCCTTCCAGCGGACCGCGCTGACGGCACAGGCTGCGGGCGTCGGCGGTCATCAACCGCTTCATCGCCTTGCCCAGGGCGGCGGCACGATCGGGTGCCAGCTCCTCGGGCTCCGGTCGGAGTGCGGCAGCCTTGGCCCACACGTCGCCCTGCTCGAACCAGTCCAGGCGTGCAGCCCGCATCAGGGCGCTGAGCAGGAGGACGGCGGTCTCACGTCTGCCCAGTCGTCCGGGTCCCGGTGGGTAGGTGAGCAGGTGGCGACAGTCCTGGTGGAACAGTGCGTGGGCGGCGTTCATACCTGCCGATCCCCCGAACGCCGTGGTCTCCGGCTCGTAGATGCCGGGAACCCACGACCGGACCGATCCCTCGTCGACGAGATCCCTCAGCACGGACTCGATGAGCGGGGACGGCTCAGCAGAGCGGTACCGCAGCGGCCAAGGCTGCTTGTTCATGAACCACCAGGCGGTGAGCTGCCCGTCGTTCTCGGCTTCGAGCAGCGCGGGGCCGAGGCGGTCGGCTATGACGCGCTTGCCGGTCGCGCGGTCGGCGAAGGTGACGTTGTGCTGGTGCCAGCGGTCCGGGGGCATGGGGAGTCCTTCGGTCGGTGGTTCAGGCGATGACGAGGCAGGTGTCCCACGCGGATCTGGGCGGGGCCACGGAGGCCGGGGCCAGGAGGGCCAACGCCATCCCGGCGGCGCCGTTCAGGAACCCGGGCCCCGCTTCCTTGTCCCGGACGACGGCCTCCGCCACCTCCTCCGGGACGGTGTCCGGCGGGCAGACCGCGGCCAGGAGCGGCGGTATCACCGCGCGAAGCTGTCCGGCAGTGGAGGCGTGCGCGTCCTCCGCGGTCCGGGCCGCGATGTGGGCGAGGCCGGCGAAGCCGTGGCACAGTCCGTTGTCCGTGGTCACCTTGAGCTGCTCGCGATCCGTGAGGGCGGACACAAGCGCGTTCTCCGCGTCGAGCTGGCGTTCGATGTCGCCGAAGGCGAGGGCGGCAAGCTGCCGGGCGCGGGCCAGACCGGCCGTTCCGTAGCACCATGACGGTCGGCGTGGCGGAGACGGATCGGGGCGGCCGGAGTGCAGCTCGTCTCGCGTAACCCAGTAGGGCCACGCCTCGCCCCGGCCGGTCTTCTCCCCCCATCGGTCAAGCCAGGCCAGGATGGTGTAGGCGGCCTCGCGTTGGCAGTCGACGGTGACCCCGCGCCGGGCGGCGAGGGCCAGCAGCGCGAGCACGCCACCGATGCCGTGCGCCATCCCGTTGTTGGCGTGTCCGCCCGGGAAGCGTTCGTCCGGTCGGCCAGACGGTCCGCTCGGTGTCCACCATCCCGGCCAAGCTCCGCCGTCGTAGGTGACCGGTTCGGTCAGGCGCACGCAGTAGCTGAGGATGGCGCGGACGTCGGCTCCGGTCGTGTCGCGACGGAGGAAGTAGACGCCGTAGCCCACCAGCCCCCGGATGGCGTCGAACTCGGCCAGCTCCGGGAGGCGCCCCGCGTCGATGCGACGGTGCGCCGCCTCCAGGCGGCGGCGGACGTCGGCGCTCATCCGTTGATTCAGGGAGTCTCGGGCCCGCTCGTAGGCGCCGGGCAGGTGGTCGGCGGCACAGGCCACGGCGTGTGCCAGGGCAGGGGCGCCGTAGAAGGGGTGGCTGTCCGGGCCACTGGTGAACGGCTGCCGGGCGGCTGCGGCGAACCAGTCGTGGGCCCGCTTCCACGGTCCCAGGCCGGCGGCGGCCCGCTCGATGTGCAGCAGGGCGATACCGGTCGGCCCGTACGCGAGGTGCTGGCGGTGCAAAGACGCGTCGTCCGGTCCGATCGGCGCGGTAGCAGGGTCGGCCAGGAGGTCGGCGACGGCCTCCGCCGTCCTGAGTGCGAGGGAGTGAGTCATCGCGCCCTCCTGGACATCCAGGCCAGGGCGGCGGCGCGGGTGAGGTAGAGGCAGATCTCTTCCTCCGTGAAGTCGACCGCGACGTGCCGTACGAAGTGGACGTGCAGGAGCGAGGAGAGGACATCGTCCAGGCGGATGCCCTGGGTGTCCGGGCCGGGGAGGTGCGGCCGGTAGGCGGCGAGCGCCGCGTCACGGTCGGCCCACGCCTCCGCAATGGCCTGCCCACCGGGCACGCCGCGCAGGGTTGCCCAGTCGCCGGACGGGTCGGCCAGCCGTACCACCTCGGTGAACTGCGGGCGCGGTACTGTCGCGGGCGCGGCAGGCGGAATGTGCTCGATCAGCCAGCGCATCGCCTCCTCCACGCTGCCGAGGAACGCCGCGGCGATGGCGATCGTGTGAGCCGCCACCAGTGCGCGCTGGGGCGGGCGGTGCGTCTGCGAAAGCTGGGCGACGACGGCGCGCGAGTCCGCGCGGAACACCTCCTCGGCCGCGTTCCAGGCATCGCCCGAACCCCACCGCCCCATCTCGCGGTAAGAGGTGGGGAAGCGCATGTCCGACAGCACTCCGGCGGCGCGCAGGTCATCGGCCCAGGTGCCGACCGTGCGGGCCGTCGCGGCGAAGGCATCGGGATCAGGCAGGGCGATCCGCACCCGCACATGCTGATCCGGGTCGCGGAAACGGATGAACCACCACGGTGGGTTGCCGAGCCGATCCACCAGGACAGGGAGGTGCTGAGCGAGCAGGGCATCCTGACGGCGCAGGTCGCCGTACAGGGTGGTCAACAGCAGGGGCGAGGCTCCGGGCGTCTGGATCTGCTCTGGGGAGAAGGTGCGGGCCAGTGCGGGGTTCGGCAGTGCGGGCCACGCCGGCGGTCGCGTCGCATTGAGCGGCAGGACGACCTCATGGGCACGGCCGCCGGACCAGCCGTACGCGTCGGCAGCCGGGGCTTCCACGCAGACGGCTAGGCCGACGCGGTTGAGGTGCTGGCGCAGCAGGTTGCGGTGTCCGGTCTGGGCAAGGTCGAGGTGCAGGCGCCGGTCGTCCTCGGCCAGGACAACCCGCAGCGGCATCCGCCGTCGGGCCCGCCATTCCTCGAGGGCGGTGTCCCACTCGCCTTGCGGGCGGTCGCGGCTGGGCAGCTCGGCGGCGTCCAGCCGCCAGCGTGCGGGGGCGAACACCACGCGGCCGTAGCGGAGCCGGGGCAGGAACGGCATCGCGCTGGCGGCGCCCCAGTTGAACAAGGTGACCTGCGCGCACTGGGCGCGGGACAGCTCGGTGAGGAACCGGACGAGCGGCGGGGTGTGCGTGGTGAGGTTCAGCGCGTGCATTCCCACGGCCTCGACGCGAAGACCCAGCTCCGGTGCCGCCAGATACATGCGGCGCCCGTCGCACGCCACCGCCAGGTCGCCGGGCGTCAGGATGCCGCCGCCGGTGTCGCGGTGCTCTTGGACGCTGATCACCCTGGGCAGCACCTGTGGGGCCCGCGTGACGTGGGCGCTCGTAGACAGCAGAGGCGGGAACGACAACTGCGCGGCGATGGTGCCGACGTCGGCGGTCGGCAGGTCGGCCAGCCCCGCTGCCAGCCGCTCGCGGTCTTCGGGAGCCAGGACACCGAGGAAGCGGCCGGTGGTGACCCCGACGCCACGGGACACGCTCGCAACTTCCAGCCGGAAACGCCCCCGATGCAGCTCCTCGACGCTGGCCGCGTGCACCCGGACACCTACCTCCAGGTGCGGCGGCACTCTCGGGAGCTTCGGCCCCAGGTCCATCGCGGAGATCAGGTCGTCGGTGAGCACCAGCTCGTCGCGGCCGTCGAGGGCGGCGGCCTGCGCGAGCCGCACCAAGGTGTCGTCGCGTACGGAGAGGCGGGAGCGGTCCTCGGCGGCCTGGGTGCCCGGGTACCCGTCGGGAAAACCGGTCCCGCTGTCGGCGACGACTTCGCGGAGCGGCACCATCGTGCCGATGCCGTACCGCTCGTAGAACCGCCGCTGGTACGCCTTCCACGCCGCAGTGCCGTACGGGTGTGCGCTCACCCGGGTCAGGACGTCGGCGGCACGCTCGATCTCCCGCGCGACCGATTCCGGCAACTCGACCTCAGCGTCCAGACGAAGATCCAGCGCCAGGGGATGCCGCTTCAAGCCCGGGACCACAGCTCTCATCCGTGCGGCGGCGCGCGCACGGCCGCCGCGGGAACCGCAACCGTCGAGGTCGAGCTGAACGGCACGCAGGTCGCCGACCGTGTCAGCGACCTGCGTCACGCTGTCGGCACTCACCGAGTCGAGCTGGCTCAGCAGATATCGCAGTGCGTCGGTCTCCGTACTCGGTGCGCGCAGGTTCGTGATCAGCACCTCGTGCTGAACGAGTTCTCGTACGAGCCGCTGCACCTTTTCAGGGCCTGCTGCGGGGAACTCCGCAGCGAGCTTGTCCGCGAGGGCACCTACGGGGATCGGTGCCCGTGCTGCGTCCAGGACTGCCCGCACCGGCCCGGTCAGGGCCACAGATACTTCGACCGCATGCCGACGGTCTCCCTGGGGGTCGGACCTGTACGGCACGATGAGCCGGTCATCGCGTGTCGCCGTGGTGTTGTTGACGACCACCAGGAGCCGTTCCATCAGCTCGGGGCACGACTCCAGCCGTTCGATCACGGCAGTCAGCCACTCCGCACTCGCCCGGCCGACGACCGTATGGTCCGAGCCCCAGGCGGCGTGCGGCTTGAGGCCGATGGCAGCCAGTGCTACGCCGGCGAACAGACCGAACGGAGTTGCCCGGCGTTCGGCGCGCAGCACGTAACGCGCCACGGAGGCGACGGCACGCCGCACGTCTCGCGCGCTCGGGGCACTGGACGAGCACAGGGCGCTCACCTGCGACGCCAGAGCAGGACTGGCGTGCTCCAGGGCCTCGGCGACGTCGTCCTCAGCCCAGACCTGGCGCAGCCAGGCGAGCCGGGCCGCCGCACCGCACGGGGACGAGTCGTCAAGGTCGGGACACGGGGGCACGGGAAGTTCCGGCCGAGCGACGGCGCGCAGGAGAGCGGTCTTCCCTGCGCGAAAGGCGGTGCTTGAAGCCATCTCGATCTCCGTGTCCAGGCGGGCGGCCGGTGCCTTCGCGCGGTGAGTCGCGAAGGCACCGGCCTGGATGACGTGCGGCTCAGGTCAGGCCACGTTGGTGGTGCAGGCGCCGCAGGTCTCGCCGCAGCCGTCGTCCGTCAGGCTGATCAGACCGGCGGTGTCGGACACCTCGACCAGGCTGACGTCCAGGTCGAAGCCGTCCGACGTCGTGCCCGAGCCCTGGGGCTTCACCTGCGTGGTGTGGGTGATCTGGGGACTCATGCGAACTCCCGTAGTTGCGAGTGAACTTGCGGTTGGGTGGTACAGCCGGACACCTACGTGCGGAGCGTATGAACGCCCTGACGCCGCAGAGGTGCTTCCCGGCCACCGCCCGGGGTGCCATGCCCTTCACGTGGACCGTGCAGGGCCGCCTGTCCCAGGGCGGGTCTTGCGCCGCACCGGCGGTCGGGTTCGTACGCACCGACTCGCCAAGGCGGCCGTCTACCGGCGAGCTGTCGCGATCTCCCGTTCGAGTTCGACAACCGTTACGCCACGCAGCTCGCGTACGAGCTGGGAGGCGAGGAACCAAGGTCTCAGCAGATGGTCCTTGTAGGGCAGCGGAAGGTCTCTCGCTTCCTCGCTCACCTGGGCGGGCACCGGCCGCAGGTCGGCCCCCGTGGTGTAGAGGGTGCCGACCACCCCGTACAGGCGCGGCACGCGTGCCCGCAGGGCGACTGCTCCGGACCTCGACAGGTGAGGGCATTGCTCGATAGCTATGGCTGCGCAGTCGAGGCAGAGCGGCGGCTGCCAGGTAAGGACTCCCTCGGGCCAGTCCCGCTCCCTGGCCTCCTTCGGCCTCGTAGCGAGGAACAGGTAGCCGCTGGCGGTCCGGCTGGCCGGCTGGACGACGCAGACCTGGCACCGCAGGTCCTGCATCGTCTCGCGCTGCCGGGACGGATGCACCATGCTCCATCGGGGCGATCCGAACGGCCAGCCGTCCTCGCGGGACTGGGAGCACCGCGCCCAGAGGACCCCTTGGTCATCTCTGTCTCCAGGGCCCTCGTCCAGGTAGCACAGACCTCCGCCCCCTGGACGGAGGCCGAGCATGGCAGCGATGTCCGCTTCCTCCCCGCGGCAGGCGGTGATGTACGGAACCATGGCGGACCAAAGCGGGGAAGGGGTCATGCCGCTGCTCCCGCCACGTGCGAGAGCGGGCGGTGCGGAGCGACGACCTTGCCGTCCGGCAGTAACTCGCCGGTGTCCTCGAAGATCAAGACTCCGTTGCACAGCAACGTCCATCCCTGCTCTGGATGATGCGCTGCGGCGCGAGCGGCCTCGCGGTCAGAGGCTTCTGCTGGCGGGCACGGAGGCTGGTGTAGGCACATACGATTCCTCGTCTACGGCCCCCTGCCCACCAGCCAGCCTCGCGGGCCAAACGGCAACGGTGAGGAGGGGCATCAGTTTCCGCTCTTGAGTAGGACCCCGGCCGCCGCGCTCGTGGGGTGGGCCGGGCGACGGCCGGGAGCCGGTGCCGGGTGCGGCGAGACGCCCATCACGCCGCACCCAGGGATCAGGAGATGGTCTGGAGTATCGAGCCCAGAACGGACTCGTGCGGTACGGGGCCTGGCGCGAACTGGTCGAGGTACTGCCTCAAGGGCTCGGCTGGCACGAGTCGGTCGCTACGACAGCGCCTCAGCCAGTACGGGCCGGGCGGCTCAGCCTGGTCCAGCGGTGGGAGCGCCAGCTTGTGCGGCGCGCCCAGGCAGGTGGCGAACCGGTGGGGTGCCCACGTCCAGTGGGTGCTCGTCCCCGGCGGCACGAGCCAGATCAACCACCCGCGCTGCGGGTCCTCGATGACGGGGCCACAGGCGTCCGGGGGATCGGCCGGACCTCGTTGCACCTCGTCCAGGAGCCTGACCACCCCGTACGCAGCTGGCCCGTTCGCGGAGATCACAGCGTCGAAGTACCGGCCTCCTAGTACTCCAGTCTGACTTCGCGATCTTGTCGCGGACCCGGCTGGGAACGGGTACGGC